>NZ_JAUQXO010000019.1:0-178695 GCF_030834625.1 Geobacter sp. | reverse complement strand
AACGAGAAAGTTCATGAGGTGCATTGAAGGGCTATCGAGGGGGAGGAGTCACCCAATAAAGACGAAGTCTTTCACGGGCCAGGTTCTCTTCATAGATAGTGTCGGAAGGACGGAGCGGACGTAGTTGATTTGTTGTATGCGGTTGAGGTCTGACCCTTCGGGGGGGTCGCACGCCGAATCGTCAGGTCGCCAATCCACTTTGAGAAAGGAATCAATCATGGCTAAGCAAGAAACTTTCAGCGTCGACGAATGGGCACTGCTGCGCCTGGCGCCCTTGCTCGTCGCCGGCGGCATGGGTGCCGCTGATCCGTCCGGGTTGTTCGCATCGATCAAGGAGGCGGCGAGCAGCGCAATGGGCATGGCCGAGGCCTTCAGGGCCAACAGCAGTCTGGAGCTGTTTGCCGCGCTCGGCGCCGACCGCAGCATGCCCGACATGCCTGACACCAAGCAGCTTCTCGGCGAAGGTTCCCGCGAGCAACAGATTCAAAACTTCAAGGCAGCTGTTCTCGAGCGCATCAAGGCTGCGGTGAGCCTGGTCAGCGCGAAGGGTACGCCCGCCGAGGCCGACGCCTACAAGAAAATGCTTGTGGACGTGGCAGAAAGGGCTGCGAATGCCTCGAAGGAGGGCGGCTTTCTTGGTTTCGGCGGGGTGCGTGTGAGCGACAAGGAGCATGCCTTTATTGCCGAAGTGAAGCAGGCTGTGGGTATCGCCTGAGAGTCTGTTCGGCGTGATCCGCTGACGATATTTTTCCCCCACGGGTCGCAATTCCGCTCCGCAATGATTAGACTTTCATTCATGGAGTTTGAGACATCACCTATCACGCCCCGCGAGGAGTTGTGGCTCCCCGTTTCGCCCCACCCCGGCCACAGCCGGAACCCGGGCGCCCTGGAAGGGGGGACGGCTCATCTCTGGGCGCTGGTCCTGGAAGCCCGGTACGTCCCCTGCCGCATCGTCCAGGGCGATGACGGCTGGCACCTGGTGGTGCCGGCGTCAGCCTACGACCGGGCCCTGGATGAGTTGCGCCTCTTCGAAGAGGAAAACCGCAACTGGCCCCCGCCGGCACCGCTGGTGCGGACCATGAACGGGAATGCCCTGACAACCCTGTCGGTCCTCATTCTGCTGTCCACCTTTCACAACCTCACCCAGCTCGACGTTATTCTTCCCGGTTATCCACCGGTCGACTGGTTCACCCTCGGCAGCGCCGACGCCGAAAAGATGGTGGATGGCCAGTGGTGGCGCGCAGCCACCGCCCTCACTCTCCATGCGAATGTACAGCATCTCCTGAGCAACCTGGCGATCGGTGGGGTGCTCGCCATCCTTCTCTGTCGCGAAATCGGTTCGGGGCTCGCCTGGAGCCTCATCCTTGGCTCGGGAATCCTCGGAAACCTCGTCAACGCATCCCTTCACACGTCTAACCACATTTCGGTCGGTGCTTCCACCGCGGTATTCGGCGCAATCGGCATCCTCGCTTCAAGCAGCGTGGTGCGCCATCGACATCATCTGCAGAGACGATGGCCTCTCCCGGTGGCAGCCGGTCTGGCCCTGCTGGCGGTTCTGGGAACAGCAGGCGAACACACCGACCTGGGTGCGCACCTGTTTGGATTTCTGTGGGGGATAGTGCTTGGCGCTGTAGCGGAACATCTTGTCGGCAGGTTCGGGCGACCCGGTCCGGCGCTCAATGGGCTGCTGGCCATTGCCAGCGCCGCGGGGGTGGTGTTCTCCTGGTGGCTGGCGGTTGCTTCTGCTCCGTAGAAAACGAGCACGTTCCAGAGTTCATTCCGGCGGGTTCCTTCCCTGCTCCATTTCACCTTGAGACCGTCACTTGTCCGCCAGAGGGTCCTTGATCTGAAGTTCCGGCTTGAACATGAGCTTCTTTTGCCCGCGTTTGTCCAGGTATTTCGCCAGCTTGAGATCTATCTTCTTCGGTACCGTTACCCCTGCCTTGGCCAGGGCCTGCCGCAGGAGCGCGTCGGCCTTGGCAGCATTGCTGGCGGCGTCGTTGAGGATTCTCATGGCCTCGGCGGGGTTGTGGAAGCCGACCGAGTTCTCGGCGCCTATGAAGACCACCCGGTAGAAGGCCTCCAGGTAATGATGCTTTGCCTGGTCGTAAAGGGTTTTGTCGATCTGCTTGCCGGCGGCCTGTTTCCCGTGGGTCAGCTCGAAGAGCTTGGCCACGGTGGCGGTGGCGTAGCCGGCCCGGATGAACCCTGAGATGGTCCGGTCCTGGATGGCGTAGACCTGCTTGCGGAGCCACTCCTTGGATGCGATGTGACACTGCTCACAGGCCTTCAGATCGTTTTTGAGGGGGCTCGTGATACGGTGGTCTGAGATCTTCCGGGTTCCAACCGTGACAAAGGGCATATGGCAGTCGCTGCACGCCACCCGGACCCTCCAGTGGACACTGTTGTTGGAGAAGAACTCGAATTCGGGATGGCGAATGAACCCCATTTGGAAGCCAGTCACGCTCTGCGTCCACTCACCGTTGGCAGGGTCGCTGCGAATCTTCTTGATGATATTCTCGACGGTGATGTTCCCCCACCTGCTCCCCTGCCACGGAAAGAATATACCCACTGATTTCATCTCCTTGTCCTTCGGGATGCTGTAGGTGACGTGGCACTGGGCGCAGACGAGGCTCCGCATCTCCTGGCGGATCAGCTTCCCCCGCTCCACCCCCATCTCCTTGAGGGCTGCCCCCAGCGTGAACTCCCGGGAGATCTTCAGGGACATGTCCCTGTTGTCGTGGCAGTCGCTGCAGGTAACCCCCAGGGTCCTGTGCTGTCCAGGAATCCTGGCGAGCACCTCCTTGAACGGTTTCCCGTAGTAGTCCTCCCCCATCTCCTTCTGCAGCTTCGGCGCATAGGGGGTCTTGCAGGTGAGGCAGACACCGCCGGCCTTGACTCTGGTCACGTCGATCTCCAGCTGGTCGCGCACCATATTGGCGTGCCCCTTGGGTTCGTTGTACTCGACACCCACGCCCCAGCCATTGAAGAGGAGCGCCAGAAAGGGGAATTCGGAGAGCTTGTCGTAGGTGATCCGGTCAGCGTCGAAACCCCGCTTGTACTTGCTCTTTCCCGGCTGCTCCGGCTGCTCGGTCTTTTTCCACATCTCGTATTGGGTGGGATAGGCCCTGCCCCAGACGGTGGGGTCTATTTCGCTGACGGGAATCCGGACCGTCTTCATCGCTTCCGCCTTCGGGGGGGAGGAGCCTGTCAGGAAGGCAACCGCAACAACGGCACAGATGATTGTTCTTACGTAATGGTTACGTTTCATCCCGACGCCTCCTGGGATTCATTGTATCATCCTGCCGACGAACCGCGAGCCAGTGACTGGCGCCAGGTGTCTCAGTACTTCAGTATCTTCGCCAGAAAATTCCGCAACTTCCCGCTCCGCGGGTTCCCGAACAGTTCCACCGCCGGACCCTCTTCGGCCACGACGCCGTCGCAGACAAAGAGGGTCCGGTCGGCGACGCTCCGGGCGAAGCCCATGTGATGGGTGGCCATGATGATGTCTCGCCCCTCGCTCCGCAGCTCCATGATGATGTCCAGGACTTCGGCCGTCATCTCCGGGTCCAGGGCCGAGGTGGGTTCGTCCAGGAGGAGGAATCGGGGGCGGATGGCCATGGCGCGGGCGATGGCCACCCGCTGCTGCTGCCCGCCGGAGAGTTGCGCCGGCTTTTTCCGGCCGTGGGGGGCCAGCTGGAACCGCTCGAGAAGGGCTTGGGCCTGGTCTGTTGCCTCGGCCCGGGGAATGTTGTGGACCTTTTCCAGGGGGAGGGTGATGTTCTCCAGGGCCGAGAGGTGGGGGAAGAGGTTGTAGGCCTGGAAGACCGTGCCGATCCGCCGCCGATGGGCCAGGAGGCTCTCCTCATCGAAGCCGATCCGTTCGCCGTCGATCTCAAGTTCCCCCTCGTCCGGCGCCATGAGCCCGCCGATCACCCGCAGGAGCGTTGTCTTCCCCCCGCCCGAGGGGCCGATCACCGCCAGTGCCTTGAATTCCGGCAGCTCCAGGGAGATGTCGTCCAGGGCCGTCTGGCTTCCGAACCGCTTGGTTATTCCCTCCAGTCTCAGCTGCATGGCTACCTTTCGTACCGGTACTTCTTTTCCAGTTGCCGGGAGAGAAGGGAGATGGGAAGGGTGAGGACCAGATACCCCACCGCCAGTGGCAGGTAGCTTTCGAGGGTGCTGTAGGTGAAGGCGTTCACCTCCTGGGCGTTGAGGGTGAACTCGCTCACGGCGATGATGGAGAGGAGCGAGGAATCCTTGATGAGCGAGGCGAACTGCCCGGCCAGGGGAGGGAGGGTCTGCCGGAACGCCTGGGGGAAGACCACGTAGCGGTAGATCTGGGCGCGGGTGAGGCCGATGGCCCGGCCCGACTCCAGTTGCGATTCCCCCACGCTCTCGATGCCGGCCCGGATGATTTCCGAGATGTAGGCGCCGGCGAAGAGGGACAGGGTGATGACCCCCACGGCGTAGCGGTCTCCCACGCCGAAGGCGTCGGCCACCACGTAGAAGAAGACGAGGATCTGGACCAGAAGGGGCGTTCCCCGGATTCCTTCGATGTAGAGTTTGCTCAGATACCGCAGTGGCAGGAAGCGGCTCCGCTGGGCCAGGGCCGTGCAGAGGCCGATCAGAAGGCTCATGAGGAGGGCCGCTGCCGAGATGGCGAGGGTCATGAGCCACCCCTTGACGAACTTGACCCGATAGGCGTAGACCGATTCCCACCCCCAGTGGTACTGGAGGGAATGGAAGGCGTAGGCGAAAACGAGCGTCACCAGGAGAAAGGCGCTGAGGATGCCGACGAAACGGGCCGGGAGGGGGATGGCGCTTCCCTCCCGGCTGTCATGGGGTGCGAAGAGGAGATTCATCGGCCGTCAGAGATAGAACGGATAGCCCAGCTTCTTGAACGCCTCCTTCTGCTCCTTCAGATACTGGTCGCCCAGCTTTTCGAAGCCCCCCTTCTTGCGGAAATAAGCCAGGAAGGCGTTGACTTTCTTCCTGAGATCGCCGTTCCCCTTGCGGATCCCCACTGCCCACGACTCCTTCTGGAACGGCTCCAGGATGGCGCGGGTGGTGGCCTGGTTCTTCTGCCAGTTCTGGTAGGTGGACATCTGATCGTAGATAAAGGCATCGGCCTTCCCCTGCACCACCTCAAGGACGGCGGCTGCCTCCTTGTCGAGCACGAGCACCTTCGCCTTCTTCAGGTTTTTCCCGGCCCAGGCGTGGCCCGTGGTCCCCTTCTTGACCGCCACGGAGCGCCCCGGCTGGTCCAGATCTTTTATCCCCTTGACTGGCGAGTCTTTCTGAACCAGGAGACAGAGCCCCGTGCTCAGGTAGGGGTCGGAGAAGTCGATGGATTTGGCCCGCTCCGCGTTGGCGGTCATGGACGAGATTATCAGGTCGATCTTGCCGGTCTTCAAGGCCGGGATGAGTCCGTCAAAAGCCATGTTCTGGATGACGATCTTCTTCCCCAGGAATCTGCCGAGTTCATTGGCCAGGTCGACGCTGACGCCGGTGGGCCTGCCGGCCGTGTCGGTCATCTCGAAGGGGGGATAGGCCAGCTCCATGCCGACGACCAGGGTGTCCTTGCTGGTGGCGTGGGCCGTGGAGATGGTGAGGGCGAGGGCAACGAGGAGGCCCAGAAGCCGTCCTCCTGTCCGGGAGAGAAGGTTAAGCGCGAGGTCCATAAAATCCTCCGTTAGAACTTGAATGGCAGCCTGTTCAAAAAAAGCGGCCCGCACATCAGGTCACGGGCCGCACGCAGGGCTTTCATGGTGATGCACGGTTGATTACTTGAGGGGGACGGGGTTGCAGACGTTGTCGGGGGAGTTGGCCAGGGCGCCGCAGTTGCCACACTTGACGGTGGGCGATGCGGAGAGGCTAGCCACCTCGTCGCTGCATCCCTCGGCCTTGAGGGCACACATGTGCATTTTGTGGGACGTGATGTCGCATGCCATTTGCGAGTTCCTCCTTCATGATTGATTACAACGGTGTAAGTCTAGCGCGGTGCGGCATCCTGTCAAGGAATCGGATTATTGGTGTTGCTGCCGGTGGACGGAGCAGGGTTCCTCCGGTATCATGTGGGTAACTTTGTCAATACAGAGGGAGCCACTACGCCATCCATGAGAAACTGTCAATCCGCTACACCTTTAGCCGCGCGGACTCGTGCGTATTGACATGCTTCCGCGGGGGGTGGTATTAGAGCTACTTCGTGAAGTACTTGTGTGAACGACGGCGTTGCAGAGTTGAGAGGGGAGGGACGGACGTGGAGCGGGTGTTCATCGTGGGATGCGGCGATATCGGAAAACGGGTGGCGCGGCTTGCCATGACGGGGGGGGCCGCGGTGACGGCGCTCGTCCGTTCGGAGGAAAGCGCCGCCAGGCTGAAAGATCTCGGCATCGACACGGTGGAAGGGCACCTGGACGATCCGGAATCCCTTGTCGGCCTTCCGACCCGGGGGTCGGTCGTCTTCTACTTTGCTCCCCCGCCGGGTGGGGGGATCATCGAACCGCGGGTCCGGGCGTTCTGCGAAGCCGTCAGGCCCGGCGACGAGCCGGCGAAGGTGGTTTACATCAGCACGAGCGGCGTCTACGGCGACTGCGGCGATATGATGGTGACCGAGGATACGCCGGCCAATCCCCAGACGGCCCGGGCAAAGCGGCGCTACGACGCCGAAACGGTCTTTCGCGCCTGGGGTGCGGAGCGGGGCGTTCCAATCGTCATCCTGCGGGTCACGGGCATCTACGGTCCGGGGCGGCTTCCGCTCCAGCAGCTTACGGCCGGCCAGCCGGTCCTTCTGGAGAGCGAGGCATCCTACACCAACCGGATCCATTCGGAGGATTTGGCCAGGGTCTGCATGGCCGCTGCCGAGGGGGTTGAGGACAGCGACATCTTCAACGTGAGCGACGGCATCCCCGGCACCATGACCGAGTATTTCAACGCCTGCGCCGATGCCTTGGGACTGCCGCGGCCCCGCCAGGTGACCATGGAGGAGGCCAAAAAGGTCATGTCGCCCCTCATGCTTTCCTACGTGACCGAGTCGCGGCGGATGGACAACGCGAAAATGTTGCGTAAACTGGAGGTTAAACTCCTCTATCCAACCTTGCAGGAGGGGTTGAAGGCAAGCGTTTCACGGTAGGCGGCACCTCAGGGGGGTGTCGGGAGGGGGAGCGGATTAATGGAGATAGTTTTCCACCGGCATAACCTGGGAGATCAGGAGCAACTGCCGTTTGTGGGCCGAACCGCTCCGCTTGCGGATCACCTTGCGGACAGACAGGAGTTCCTGGATGAGTGTCTCGCCGCTTTTGACGAGCCTCTGGGCCCGCCAGTCCCCCTGCGCGTAAGGGGTCAGGAGTTCCAGTGCCGCGGCGATTTTACGGCCGGCGATGACCTGATCCTTGAAGCTTTCGAATAGCCCGGCCTTGAGCTGTTTGCGGGCAGCATCGATTTCGTTTTCGAAATATCCGAGGATGCGGTTATGGAGGGGATCGATTGCCATGGTGCCCCATTGCATCACATGGGATGAAGTCCCATGGAATCAAGATATGCTCAGTTGATGTACTCTTCGGCAGGTCGCCGTATTTCTTTAGGGCATAAACCGGGTTATTATATTGACTCTGCGTCGGTTTCCTCTCGGCACCAAAGAAGAATCAATCTGATTTCCGGTTGACATACAGGCCGGTTAAAGGGTACTAATACATGTCAAATCGCCAGGGTTTTCCGCGAAAGGGCGGAGCGAGGGGTTCTGAATCTCGCAGAAAGGGACTACATCCGATGGAACAGGGACTGAACAGGTTCGTGAAATTTTTGGTTGGCGTCGCGCTTCTCGGATGGACGACGGTGGGAGCGGGGCCCGCATCCGCCGCGGACCAGGCAGCCGGCACGGTGGATATGGGTAAACGGTCGACGGCTCCGGTGGCAACGGTCCAGTTCCCGACGCAGCCGGAGATATTTGCGTCTGACCCGCCCCCCCTTACTGTTACCCAGTGCGGCCAGTGTCACCCGACTGCATTCCAGGACATCAAGAAGGATGGCGGGCGCCACGCCTTCACCTGTCAGAACTGCCACAAGAGCTTCCACAGCTACAATCCCCGTAAGAACAACTGGGACCAGATCATGCCCAAGTGTTCCGATTGCCACTCGCCGGCAACGGTCGCCCATGCGCAGATTTTCAACCAGTGCGCCGAGTGCCACTCCAATCCTCACTCGATAAAAATCATGCCGATGAGCCAGAAGCTCCTCGCCTCCTGCGCCACCTGCCATGCCGGACCTCCGGCGGAGCTGAAACAGTTCCCGAGCAAGCATACAAATCTCTCCTGCGCCGACTGCCACACGCGCCACGGTCTCATACCGTCCTGCAACATGTGCCATAAGCCCCACTACGAGGGGCAGGAATTTAAGACCTGCGCCAGCGAGTGCCACCCGGTTCACAAGCCGAAAGAGATTTCATACAAAAAGGATGTTGGAGCCCGCACCTGCGGATCCTGCCACGACGGGGTCTATGCCACCTGGACCAAGACACCGAGCCGTCACGGCAAGGTCAACTGCGCTGCCTGCCACACCAAGCACGGCTTTATCCCGCAGTGCACCGACTGCCACGGGCTGCCCCACAGCAAGCAGCTCCACGAGCGGTTCCCGAAGTGTCTCACCTGCCACCAGGATGCGCACAATCCGCCGGTGCGGCAGCGTTAACGGCAAATCCAGAGAGATCCCCTCTGGAGGGGATCTCTCAATAGCTTTCTTTGTTGTCATGATAATTTAAAGGGGGGATGCGTGAAGCTTCACAAAGGCTTTACCTTAGGGGTGACGATGCTGGCCGCGGCGCTGCTCTTGGCGCCGGTGACGGGCTCGGCCGCCAGTCTCGGCATCACCTCCGACACCATCGTTCGCCTCTACGAACGGGACGACAGTGGTGGGCGGCAACGTTCCCTCCTGCCGGTCTACGAGTTCCTCCGGCTCGACTATATGGCCCCCAAAACCCCCGGTCTCTCGCTTCATGCCTACGGATGGGGGCGGGTGAACCTCCGTGACGACTTCGGCAATGCCGATGATACCGCCGACGGGGAACTCCTCTATGCCTATCTCGACTATCTGGACCCGAAGAACCGGGACTACCAGGTCCGTCTTGGGCGCCAGTACATCTTCGAGGGGGTGACGCGGGAGAGCGTCGACGGCGTCTACGTCAAGACCGATCTGGTGCCGACGGTCACCGCCTCGGCCTATGCCGGCTTTCCGGTGAACGTGGAGGATGTCAAGGGAAGGGGGGGCGACTGGATTTACGGCGCGCGGGTCGCCCAGGGGATTCCCGGCCGCTACGACGTGGCTCTGGCCTACAAGCACACGGGAAATCACGGCTCCACCGACGAGCAGCTCCTGGGGGCTGACGTCACGCTCCTTCTCCCCGCCAGCATTACTCTGCTCGGGCACACCACATGGAATCTCGTCACCGGCGGATGGGGAGAGCACTCCTATGAGCTGCGGCTTCCCTTCAAGGCCTTCGAGCTTCGCCCCTTCTACCAACGCTACCGGTACGAGGATTTTCTGAACCGCAGGCCCGGCGGCTCCGCTCCCTTCCGGTTCATGTCCCAGCTTGGAGAAAAGGTGGACATTGCGGGGACCGAGGCTTTCTGGTACCCGGCGGAAAACATGGAATTCGGTGCCCGCTACAAGCACTACGAGTATGACAAGCGCTATGGTGCTGCCGACATGTACACGGTTCTGGCTGCTGTCAGGCGCAAGATTTTTTCCGAGGTGGGGGTGGAGTTTGGCCGGGTGGAGGGGGACATCGCCCAGAACCGGTACTATCTCGGAAGGGCCTACGTCTACTGGGATATTGCCCCAGCTTTTGTCACGGCAGACGTGGTTTACGTGAACTACGATGACGGGAACGTCTACAGCATGTACGGCAAAGACAGCGCTTTCTTCGCGTCAGTCGGCGCGGGAAGGAAGTTCCTCGACAAGGCCCTCAACGTGAAGCTTTCCCTCGACTACAGTCAGGACCCTTACTTCGACAAGGATTACCGCGGCACCCTGGCCGTCTCCTATGCCTTTGGCAAGTGACGGTCGCGGATGGAGCACCTACCCATGAAAAAAGGCATAATTATAGCGTTCCTGGCGGCAGGCCTGACAGTCGCGCTCCTCGCGGCGTGCGCCTCAACCCCCGCCTACCGACTTCCGGCCAAGCACCCTAACATCTACGAGTTGGGCGATCGCCGGGAGTTCTGCACGAAGTGCCACGGCTACAAGAAAACGCCGGTGGACTTCGAGCGGTACAACCATACCCCCCTCTTCACCGAATCCCATCGTCTCGTGGCCTACCAGGACCAGCGGATCTGCGCCCTCTGCCACGAGCAGAGCTTCTGCAACGACTGCCACGTGACCCACACGGAACTGAAGCCGTCGGTCAAGAACCAGACGGAAAACTACCGGCGGATGCAGCACCGGGGCGAGTACCTTTCCCGCCACCGGATCGACGGCCGCCTCGACCCCACCTCCTGCTACCGCTGCCACGGCAATCCCCAGTCGTCGCAGACGTGCCGGCCGTGCCATGGATAAGGGGAAGAGGCGCTTCTATGGAGAGAGTATGCGGATTTGTTCCCTTTTCATGATGGTGGTAGTGGCGATGCTTGCCGGGTGCGGCATGAACTCATCGAATTCAGATGCGCCGAAAGCGGACCAAGCCCACGAGGCGACGTGGGTGACGTACCATCGGGACTCGCTGTTCAGCTTCGAGACTACTAAGCAGGTTCCATCGATAGATGCCAACGGCTTTGCCGTTTACAGTAGTGGGCAATCGTTAGTCAACGAAAATGTAATCCAGTGCCGTGTTTGTCACGGTCCTTCGCTGGCGGGTCCACGAGAGAACTACAAGGGTTCCGACTGTCTAAGCTGTCATGTCCTTGACCCGGTGACCTATCCTGTCCGCTGTTATTCCTGTCACGGGGCTCCGCCGGTAGTACCCATACAGAAGTGGATGTCAAGCTCTGGCCGAAAGAGTCATCTGAGTGATCCTGATTTTCTGGCTTTTGTAAGTAGGGTGCGTGATAGCAAGGAGAAGAACGCGCCGATCCACCTGGAGCACGAGGCACTGCCTAAAGAGATTCGTGCTACGGAGGATGATTGCAGAAAATGCCACGGGGAGAACGGTTCAGGGTCTACCGTGGACAGGCACCACACGCCAGAGAATATCACCAGTTTGGGATGCCTGTACTGTCACTCATTTACGTTTGTTATAGGCCCTGATGGAATACCCAGGATTGATTTCACGCCGAACCGCAACTGTACGAGCTGCCACGCTGACCTTACCAGGTGACCTCGTGTCGGCGTACGGTTTGTGACTCGCATAGGAACTTTATCAAAGGCATGAAGCATGCAAGTTGTCCGGCAGGGAAACTGTCAGAAGGGTGCCAATGATGATGCCGGATAGACCACAACAAACCAGTATCGCAGGTTTCGAAGGCTCTGTTGCCGGTCTTCCGCTCACCGACGTAATCCAGCTAAAGGGGCACAACCGCTTCTCCGGCTCCATTTCCGTGGAGTACAACCAGCGGCAGGGGATGATCTTTTTCCGCGATGGCGAGATCATCCATGCGGAGCAGGGGGGTACCGTCGGTGAGCCGGCCCTCTTCGAGATCATCCGCTGGCCCGGGGGGAGGTTCGCCATCCAGCCCAAGGTGACCACCACGAGCCGCTCGATCCAGCAGAGCATCAGCTATCTCCTGCTGGAGGCGCACCGACTCATGGACGAGGAGAAGGCGGGACTTGGTCCTGCGAGGAGCGATGGGAGCGCTGCATCGGGAAAGCGCGGGAAGAGTGCGATCGCGGAGCGGCTTCTCCAAATCCCTGGGGTTGCCAACGCTGTTCTTCTCAAGAAGGACGGCACGCCGGTGGAGGATGACAGTCGAGAGGCCACGGTTTTGGCTGGCACGGGCAGAGATCTGTCCCTTCTCGGAAACAGGCTCGGCGAACTGTTCGGCCTCGGCGGGGTGAAGTCCGCAGCCGTCCAGGCCAAAACAGATCAACGGCTCCTCTTCGAGGCGAAGAACCATTATATTTCCATTGCAGTAAGGGGGGAGAACTCCCTTGCCCAAGTGGAATCCGATATCCGCGCCACCTTCGGGGCCAGGAAATAATTACGCCGAATCAGGACAGACGATTCGCATGGATGCAATCCTTCAACAACTCAATGGGGTTCCAGGGGTGATAGGAAGCCTCGTCTGCGGAGGCGATGGCGGAGTCGTGGCCCGTGCTTTCCCTCCCCTGTTCGATGCCGCCATCATCGAGGGAGTTTCCGCCACCGTGGCAGACCCCGCCAGTGGCATCCGGAACGCCATTGATTCGGCAGACCTCCTCGATTTCCGCTATGGTGACGGAAGGATCGTCATCAAGCCCCTTCGGAATGCGTTTCTCCTGCTGCTCTGCACCAAGGGGGTCAACCTTGGGGTGCTCACTATTTCCCTCAACGTGGCCAAGGGAAAGCTGGAGTCGCTCCTGGTCGCCACTCAGGATTCCCCGTTGACAGTGGCCGCCGCTGTCACTCCTGATCTGATGGAGCTTACGGTGTGCCATCTCGCTGACGGAACAAAGGGGAGTTCCTTCGAGCAGTTCGGCATGGCCGCCCTCACTCCGGCTACGGCTCGGCACGTTTCCTCCTTCTACAGAGGGGGGGCCTTCAAGAGGCTGAAGCTTACCAATCGCACCAACGGAACCACCGGCGTTTTCCCGGTGATGATCGTGAATGAGAGCGATTCTTCCTATGATGGGAAAATCATCCTCTGCACGTCCATCGAGAAGAAGCTGGAGGCAGTGCCGGGCGACCGTCTCCTTGTGGAAATCCCGTAACGCATTCTGCCCGCCTCACTATTTTTCCCGTCGCCACATCTCGTTCCCCCACCCACCCAGCCCGCCTTCACTCCTCGGGGTTTGCCTTGGCTGAAAAATCGGGTAGAGTGTACTCGATGGGGTTCCCACCAAGAAGGTCCTGATCAATCCTGCGGTTTCCGCAGGTGACAGTGCACTACTTTACCGAGGTTTGCCATGTTTGTTCACGATCCGGCGCTCTCCTTCATTGAGGCCGACGAGGCCGATGTTATTGCGATTCACCGCTCGACGGAGCCCGCAGCCGCGGCTCCCGAGGGTATCTCTCCCCGTCTGTGCAATGCCTACGTCTGCGCCATCCGCCGTAAGGGGATCGTCAGCGTTTACGTTGTCCTCGAGCATGCCGACCGGAAGGGGAGGTGGGTTTTCGCCGCTCCGGAAGGGGTTGCGGAGGGCGAAGCGTATCTCCCGCTTCTTACGGACGGGCTCGCCTTTGCCGTCTCGCTCGGCTTCACGCTGCAGGAGGTCAATCTCAGCTACGGCAAGGCGTTGCGGGAGGTGGTGATTCGCGACATCCCGGTGATCCGTCGGCCTTCTCCGGCCCGTGGACAGGAGGAACCGGCGGGCGCTGATGCGCCGAAGGAGGCTGCTTCGCCTGTCACGCCGCCTCCTGCGCCCGCCGGAGGAACCACGGGCGAGGCGAAGAAGGAGGCCGTTCCGAAGGAGAAGAAGGGAGTGCACCCCCCTGCGGAAAAGGAGCGGGAGATGAAACCCGCCCCCCGGGACGTGGACGAGGCAAAGGCCCTGGCAGAGCGCCTTGCCGCCGAAAAGGCCGCAGCGGAGCGGGAGTCCCGGGAGCAGTTTGCGGCGCTCACGGCCCGGATCGACCTTCTGGTGGCGGAGAGGAAAGAACAGGATGCCGCCTTTTCGGCCCAGGAGACTGCCCTAAAGGAGGAGGTCGCACGGTTGACCGCAGAGAAGGAGCAGGCCGACCGGGAGCAAGCCCAGACAGTCGCGCCTCTCAAAAATACCGTAGAACGCCTCAAGGGAGAGGTGGAGGTCCTGGGGAAGGAGTCGCCGGCGATCCTCGCCTCCCTGCGGGACGAAATCGCCTGGCTGAAGGCCGAGAAGGACCGGTCCGGAGAGGAAACCGCCCGTGAGGAGGAGCGGCTGCGCACGGAGGTGGAAAAGCTTGCCGCAGCGCGGGATAAGGAGGGGTGTGCGGCGTCCGAGAGGATCGAATCCCTTAAGGCACGACTGGCCGTCCTTTCGGCCGAAGGGGAAAAGGGTGCCCAGGATAGCGCCGCCCGAATCAGGGCACTTGAAGCAGAGGCGGAGCGGCTTGCCGCCGAGAACGCCGCTGCCGAGAAACGGGCGGCAGCGGACATCGCCGCCTTGGAGGCGATAATCGAGCAGCGGACGGCGGAAAAGGAGGCATCCCGCAAGCTGGCGGTCGGGCGGCTCGTTCGACTGGCCGCAGAGGTGGAGGTTCTGGCGGCCGAGCGGGAGGCTGTTGAGCAGGTCCTCTCCAGGAGGGGGGGCGGCGAGATGGCGGACGCCCTGGCGCGGGCAGAGGCCGAGGTGGCAACTCTCAGGCGTGAGGTGGAGCGGCTTGCGGCGGAAAAGGCCCTTGTCGCGCAGACGACCACCACCCGGGTTTCGTCCCTTCAGGCGGAGGTCACGCGCCTTGTCGCCAACGAAGAGGTTTCGGCTCCGGCACGCCATGGGCATGCCGAGCCGCTGAAACCGGCACCGGTCATTGCCGGGGCAGAGGGAGGGGCGGCAGCGGCAGACGTCTCTCCGGTGGCCCAATGGGATGATGAGGTGGCCGCTGCCGTGGGAGAGGTCCTTGCGGAGGGGGAAACCGACCCCTTCAGTTTCATGGGTGGAGGAGAGGGAGAGGAATTCGTCTCGTTCGGTGCCCCAGGGGGGGAGGGAGGGGCTGGTGCGGGCGTCGGGTTCAACCTTGACAGGACGCTGGAGATGATCGAGTGCGACGGCCCGACGGATGTCATCGAGGTCCACAACTCCCTCAACGTGGTGAACATTACCCCGGCGGGGCGCACGCCACAGCCCTGCGGGGCCTATGTCATTGCCTTGAAAAGGGGTGGGCGGTTCCGGGTGTATGTTGCCTGGAGCCTCGCCTCCGACCGCACGACCCTTGTCTATTCCCCCGAGAGGCAGCCCGCTGACGCGGCAGAATGTGCCAGCGTGGTGCGGGACGCCCTGACCTTTGTGGAGACCGTCGGTTTCATGATGGACGCGGTCCGGCTTAACCCCGACATGGACAAGCGCGGGCGGGCTCTGGCAAAAATCCCGGTCCTTCGCCTCAAGGGGTAGCCGATCCATGATGACGGTTCTCTGGGTTGCTGTCGTTGCCCTTGTTCTTGTCGGCGTTGCTGGTACGGTCCTGCCCGCCCTGCCGGGAGCGCCCCTGGTCTTTCTCGGGTTGCTGCTCGCTGCCTGGGCCGATGGATTCCAGCGTGTCGGCTGGGTCCCCCTCCTTGTCCTCGCGCTCCTTACCCTCCTCACGTTCGTGGTCGAAGTGGTGGTGACCGGCCACGGCGCCCGCAGAACGGGGGCCAGCGGCAAGGCGGTGCTCGGGGCCACGGTGGGGACCATCGTGGGGATATTCTTCGGCATCCCCGGGCTCATCGCCGGACCTTTCATCGGGGCGGTGGCCGGAGAATTCCTCGCCACGCGGGACCTGGCCCAGGCGGGGAAGGCCGGCGTCGGCACCTGGGTGGGATTGGCTTTCGGCGTGGCTGCCAAGGTTGCCCTCGTCTTTACGATGATCGGGATATTCGTGGCGGCGTACCTTCTGTGAGATCCGTGGGACGGCGGCTTTTCTCCGGATTTCCTGTTTACACAATCCCGCCAGTTCGCTAGAGTTGCCGGATTGATTTCGTTACCTATCCATGCAAGGAGGAAAAGCGTATGAAAGCAGTTCTTCTCAACGGGTTCGGCGGTCTGGACGTACTCACGGTGGGAGAGGCGGAGAAGCCGAAGCCCGCCGAGGGGCAGGTTCTCGTGAAGGTGGTGGCCACCTCCATCAACCGGCCGGACCTTGTGCAGCGGGAAGGGAAGTATCCCCCCCCGCCGGGCGATTCGGAGATTCTGGGCCTGGAGGTTTCCGGCACCATCGAGGAGTTGGGTCCCGGCGTAACCGGCTGGCAGGTTGGTGACCGGGTCATGACGCTGGTGGGTGGCGGCGCCTACGCCGAGTATGCCGTGGCCTATGCCAGCCACCTGATGCGGATTCCCGAGGCCATGAGCTTCGAGGAGGCAGCCTGCGTCTGCGAGTCGTACATCACGGCATTTCTCAACGTCTTCATGATTGGTGGCCTCAAGGACAACAATACCGTCATTCTCCACGGCGGCGGGGGAGGGGTCAATACAGCCGGTCTCCAGCTCTGCAAGGCGCTTGTTCCCAACACGAAGATCATCGTCACTGTTCACCCAACCAAGATGGAGCGGGTGAAGGAGTTGGGGGCCGACCTGGCCATCGACTTTACCCAGACCCCCGACTTCTCCGAGGCGGTCAAGGAGTTCACCAACAAGAAGGGGGTCGATGTGATCCTCGACCACGTGGGGGCCAAGTACCTGGCGCCCAACATGAACTCCCTGGCCTACGCGGGACGCCTCGTTCTCATCGGAGTCATCAGCGGCATCAAGGCCGAACTGAACCTGGCCCTCATGATGGTGAAGCGCCAGCAGATCATCGGCTCCGTGCTCCGCTCGCGGCCGGTGAAGGACAAGGGTGAGATCGTGGCGGAGTTCACCCGGACAGCGCTGCCGAAATTCGCCGACCGGACCATCGTTCCCATCATCGAGAAGGTTTTCCCCCTGGACCAGGTGGTGGAAGCCCACCGGATGATGGAAGAGGACAAGCATTTCGGGAAGATTGTGCTGAAGATTTCATAGGGAAAGACAACGTGGGGGGGCGCTGGCGAAGGCGCCCCCTTCGCTTTTGGGGAGGAGATGGCCATGGCGGCACCACAATCGGTCACGCACCTGGATCTGAAGCGCCTCACGAACCGCACCTTTCACCCCTCGCCCGTGGCCTGGGAGGACCAGGTGCTCTACTTTCTCCTCCTCGACCGCTTCTCCGACGGGAAGGAGCAGGGGTTTCGCGACAACCGGGGGCGGCGGGTGACCAGGGGGGCCACCCCTGTCTTTCGTCCCGGCGACGAGGGAAACGCCATCCGTACCGAGCCCGAAGCGGCCGTCTGGCGCGAGGCCGGCACCCGCTGGTGTGGCGGAACCCTGAAGGGGCTCACAAGCAAGATGGGGTATCTGCGGCGTCTCGGGGTAACCGCCGTCTGGGTGAGCCCCCTCTTCAAGCAGTGCTCCTTCGTCTCCACCTACCACGGCTACGGCATCCAGAACTTCCTCGATGTGGACCCCCACTTCGGCACCGCCGACGATCTGCGTGAACTGGTTCGCGTCGCCCACGCCAACGGCATCTACGTCATCCTCGACATCATCCTGAACCACGCCGGCAACGTTTTCGCCTACGACCGGGGTAACACCCCCTACGACGGCTCCACCGTCTACCCGGTGACGGGGTTCCGCTCCGCCGACGGCACGCCGAATCTGCCGTTCGGTTCCATGGACCCGGCGGCTAATCCCGACGCCTGGCCCCACGGCGCCCTCTGGCCCCGGGAGTTCCAGAGGTCCGACGCCTTTACCCGCAAGGGGTACATCCGGGATTGGGAGCGCTATGATGAATACCTGGAAGGGGATTTCTTCGACCTTAAGGATATCCACCTGGGGTATGGCGAGGCCGACTTCTTCCGGCCGTCGCCGGCGCTTCTGGCCCTCTGCGAGGTCTACAAGTACTGGATCGCCCTGTCGGATGTGGACGGCTACCGTATCGACACGGTGAAGCACATGGGGGCGGGGGCGACCCGATACTTCGTCTCGGTGATCCATGAGTTCGCCCAGGCCATCGGCAAAGAGAACTTCTACCTCATCGGCGAGATCACCGGCGGCCGGACCAATGCCTTCCTGACCCTGGAGACCACCGGCCTCAACGCTGCCCTCGGGGTGGACGACATCCCCCTGCGGCTGGAGGATCTGGTGAAGGGAAGAACCAACCCTGTCGACTACTTCGACCTCTTCCGCAACTCTCTCCTGATGCGCAAGGAGTCCCACGCCTGGTTCCGCGACAAGGTTGTGACGGTCATCGACGACCACGACCAGGTCTGTCGCGGCGCCAAGAAGGAACGCTTCTGCGCCGGCGATCCCATGTGGCGGCGGCTTGTCCTGAACGCCCTGGCCCTGAACGCCACCACCCTCGGCATCCCCTGCATCTACTACGGCACCGAGCAGTCCTTCGACGGCGAGGGGGGCGATGACCGGTACCTGCGCGAGTGCATGTTCGGTGGCCCCTTCGGCGCGTTCCGCACCCACGGAGTCCATTTCTTCGACGAGGAGAATCCGGTCTACCGGGAGTTCGCCAAGATCCTCGCAATCCGTCGAGAGAAGACGGTCCTCCGCCGGGGCCGTCAGTACCTGCGTGAGATCTCGGGGGACGGGGTCACCTTCGGCCTCCCCTACGTGATCGGCGGGGAGATCCGCTCGGTGGTCCCCTGGTCCCGCATCTTCGACACCGAGGAGATGGTCCTTGCCATCAATACCGACGTCAACGCCTCCCGTACCGCCTGGGTGCTGGTGGACGGCAGTCTCCACCGGGAGGGGGCCCTTTTCTCCTGCCGGTACTCCACCGACCCGTCACAGATTCGCAGAACTACCACCGTCAAGCGTATCAACGACGCGATTCTGGCGATCCTGGTGACGGTCCCCGCCGCCGGGTTCGTGATGCTGGAGCGGCGCTGACACCTGCACCCTATTTCCGTGTCACGGTTTTGTCCGCAGTTCTGGCCCTCAATTTGCTAAGCACAGTGTGTGGGCTCTGCGAAGCCCCACGTTTGCCAAGGGAGGGGCGGTATGTGGACCGATGATTTGACAGTGGGCATCGATGAAATTGACAGCCAGCACCGGTCGCTGTTCCAGCAGCTGGAAAAGCTTCTGGATGCCTGCGTGGCCGGAAGGGAGCGGGAAGAGGTCATGACCATGCTTGGCTTTCTCGACCAGTACGTGGTGACCCATTTCGCCACCGAGGAGGGCCTTCAGCAGGAGTATGGTTACCCCGAGTTCGATAGACACCGGGCCGAGCATGCCGTGTTTCTGCACCGGCTCCAGTTCTTCAAGGAGGAACTGTCGGCCTCCGCCCCGTCACGGGATTTCGTGCTCAGGGTCAACCAGACGCTCATCGACTGGCTCACGTCGCACATTCTCACCGTAGACAAGGCGGCAAGCGAATTTCTTCTCAAGAAGATGACAGGTTAATCCGATATACTTAACTAAGGGATGCCACGGCTTCCCAGTCAATCAACCAGAACGGCGGGGGAAGGAATGCCAGAATTTTCAGAAGTTCCGCGTGATATGGACGTATTGGATTCAATCCTGTCCAAAGAGACCAAAAACGGCTTTCTTGTTGATGTGCGCCTCGTGAAGCGGCCGCGCCAGTACGAGGCAGCCCTGTTCCTGAACGGCAAATACAGGCCGGGGCCAGCGGTGCCGCGCCCCCTTGATAATCCGTCGGGAGACACGACCCACTGGATGGGGGTGCGGCCCAGCGTCGGGTTCACCAACGAGGAGGCCGACACCATTATCGACGAGGTGTCGTCCCAGAACAGGCTCCGTCGCATAACGTTCGCCGACAGGTGGGGCAAGGATTACGAGTAACATTCCTCATCGCCAGATGACAAAAGCGGGACTTCGGCGCACTGCGTGCCGGGTCCCGCTTTCTGTTGCCCGCCAACGGCCGACTCCACGCCTCATCCGGGGGAGTTGAGCCGCTCCGCCACCGCCAGGTAGTCTTCCCACACATCCATGTCCATGATCACCCCCTCGTCGGCCACCGGCACCAGCCGAACCTTGTCCCGGTGCCGCGCGATGACGTCCCGCAGGGTTGCGACCTCGCGAAGGTTCTGCAGGATGGTTGCGGGGAAGAGGGTGGGGTGCCCCTTGGCGCCGTCGTGGACCGGGATGAGTATGGCGTCGGGCTCTTCTCCGTGAAGGCCGACGAGGGCTGCGACGGTGGCCGGCCTGACAAGCGGATGGTCGGCCAGTGCTACGAGAATACCCGTGGCGCCGGAGGCCAGGTGCGAAAGGCCCGTACGGACCGAGTCGGCCATGTCGCAGGAGTCGGTTTCGTTGACGGCCACCACCACGGGGTAGCGGGAGACGGCCCCGGCGACCTCGTCCCCTGTGGGGCTTACCACCACGACAATCTCCCCTAAACCCGCGGCCACCAGGGTGTCGAGGCAATGGACTATGGCGGGGCGGTCGGCAAGCTGGAGCAGTTGCTTGCAAAGCCCCATCCGTTGCGACCTTCCCGCGGCCAGCAACAGGGCTGCGACAGCTATGCCCTTCTCCGTCCTTGCCGGTGCCGGCTCGCCCCTACTCTTCATGTCGTTTCCTCGCTCGCCTGTCCGCTGGAGATATCTGCCCGAAGAGCGTCCCGTAGTCATTTCCCGCTCGCCGCAGCCAGAACCCGCTCCGGCGTCATGGGGAGGGTCCGCAGGCGGGCGCCGGTGACGGCGAAGACGGCGTTGGCCACGGCCGGCGCCACCGGCGGGACCCCCGGCTCCCCGATTCCCCCCGGTTTTTCCGTGCTGCGGACGATATGGGTTTCCACCCGAGGCATTTCATCCATCCGGATGATGGGGTAGTCGAGGAAGTTGGACTGCTCCACTCGGCCGTTTTTGAAGGTGATGGCGCCATGGAGGGCAGCCGAGAGGCCGAAGGCGACCCCCGACTCCATCTGGGCCGCGATGATGGCGGGGTTCACGATCCGGCCGCAATCCACGGCGCAGACGACCCGGTGGACCCGGATCTCGCCCTTTGTCCCCACCGACACCTCGGCAACCTGGGCCACGATGCTTCCGAAGGACTCGTGAACGGCGATTCCCCGGCCGCGCCCCTCGGGGAGTGCTTTCCCCCACCCGGCCTTCTCGGCGGCCAGGTCAAGGGCCCCCACGAGCCGCGGATGCTTCTTTAGAAGCTGCCGGCGGTACTGGTAGGGGTCCTTTCCCGCCAGGTGGGCCAGTTCGTCGATGAAACCCTCTTTTACGAAGCAGGTGGCTGAGTGACCCACCGACCGCCACCAAAGGACCGGCACCCCGGCCGGCGCCATGTGGTAGTCGCAGAGAAAATTCGGAATCTCGTAGGGGGAGTCGGCGGCCCCTTCCACGGAGGTCTCGTCGATGCCGTTTTTCACCATCCCCCCCTCGAAGGGAGTGCCGATGGCGATGGACTGGCCCACGATCCGGTGCCGCCAGGCAATGGGCATTCCGGCGGCGTCGAGGCCGGCGGCGAGCTCGTTATGGAAGGTGGGGCGGTACCAGCCGCCGTGGATGTCGTCTTCCCTGGTCCAGATCACCTTGGCCGGCTTGCCGATGGCCTTGGAGACCTGCACTGCCTCCCGGACGAAGTGGGAGTCGGGGACCGCCCGCCTCCCGAAGCCCCCCCCCAGAAACATGGTGCGGAGGGTTATCTTCTCAGGGGGGAGGCCGGTTATTTTTGCCGCCGCATTCCGGTCACCGGTCTGCATCTGGGTTCCGGTCCAGATGTCACACCGGTCGGGCTGCACGCTCGCCACGCAGTTCAGAGGTTCCATGGGGGCGTGGGCCAGGTATGGCACCTCGTAAATCGCCTCGATCCGTTTCGCTGCCCCCTTCAGGGCGGTGTCCGGGTCTCCGCGACGGGCTGCCACGGCGCCGGGTTTTTTCGCCATTTCCGCATACTGGTCTCGCTGGCGGCCGCTGTCGAGGCCGGCCAGGGGCCCCTCGTCCCACTCGATTGCCAGGGCTTCGCGTCCCTTCAGGGCCGCCGGGAAGCTGTCGGCAACTACCGCAACCCCGGCGTCGATGGGGATGACCCGCTTTACGCCGGGGACCTTTTCCGCCTGATCATGCCTGATTATCTTGGCCTTCGCCCCGAAGACCGGCGGCCGGGCCACCACGGCGGTGAGCATGCCGGGGATGGCCACGTCGAGCCCGAAGATGGCGGTGCCGTTCACCTTGGCCGGGGTGTCCAGACGCCTGACCGGCCGGCCGATGACCGTGTGCTCCTTCGGATCCTTGAGGCGCACCTCCGCAGGTGGCTTCAGCCGGGCGGCCCGTTCCGCCAGCTTTCCATAGGAGAGGCGCCTGCCGCTGGCCCGGTGGAGGACAAACCCCTTTTCGGCCCGGCACTGGTCCGGCTTAACCTTCCACTCCCTGGCAGCGGCGGCGATGAGCATCATCCGGGCCGCGGCCCCCGCCTTCGCGAGGCGCTCCCATTCGGTCCTCACGCTCGTGCTCCCGCCGGTGGCCTGGATCCCCCATTCAGCGTGGTTGTAGGCCGGTGTTACCGGTGCCGCCTCCACCCGAATGGTGGAAGGGTCCACCTCCAGTTCCTCGGCCACGATCATGGGGAGCGCCGTGTAGACCCCCTGACCCATCTCCGCCTTGTTGACGATAACGGTGATCGAGTCGTCGGTGCCGATCCGGATGAAGGCGTTGGGGGTGAAGGTCTCGCCGGGGGGCTCCATGCCTGCGGCGGTCCCCAGGGGGAGGTGGACCCCGATGATCAGCCCTCCCCCCAGGACGGCCCCTGCCTTCAGAAAGTCGCGACGGCTCATGGTGACGATCCCGCTCATGGCTCACCTCCCTTGGACGGCGTGCCGGCGGCCCGGTGGATCGCCGTGCGGATTCGCTGGTAGGTGCCGCAGCGGCAGAGAATCCCCTCCATGGCCTCGTCGATGGCCGCGTCGTCGGGTTTCGGATTGGCGGCCAGAAGCGCCGTGGCCGCCATGATCTGGCCCGGCTGGCACCAGCCGCACTGGGGGACATCATCGGCGATCCAGGCCTGTTTCACCGGGTGAGATTCGGGAATCCCCTCGATGGTGGTGACTTCCTTGCCGGCCACGGCCGACACGGGGGTGACGCAGGAGCGGATCGCCCGCCCCTCCACATGGACGGTGCAGGCGCCGCAGAGCGACATGCCGCAGCCGTATTTGGTTCCCGTCAGGCCGATCACCTCCCGGATTACCCAGAGGAGCGGCGTATCGGGGGGGACGCTCACCTGGTGGCGCGTGCCGTTGACGATCAGGGTGATCATGGGTTTCCTCCCTCCGGTGGCGGGTAGGCGAACTACCGCACCGTGAAGCTGGTTTCGCGGCTATCCTTTGCCGTGGCGGTCCTGACCGTCGAGATCACCCGGTAGCTCCCCTTCTTGGCATCGGTGGGGAGGACGATGGGGATGGTGAAGGTGTAGGTGCCGCCGCCGTGGGTCACCATGGCCTCGGGATTGCCGACGAGTTCGCCGCCAAAGTAGATCTCGACCGATTCGGTCAACCCCACCTGTTCGCCGGTGGTCGGAGTGAGGAGGGCATAGGTGGTCTGGACTTCAAGCCGTTCTCCCGGATTGACGGACGAGGGGGTAGTGGTAACGTTTTCGAGCCGCACCATGGTTCCTGACGAGGGTTGGACGTTGTACTTGGCGGAGGTCTCTTCGGCGGTGAGTTTCTTGTCGATGGTGTAGTTGCCTATCACGCCGCCGATGAGCGCGCCGGCCAGACCGCCCAGAAGGGCACCCTTGGTCCGCGACCCCTCTCCTGCCAGCACCGCGCCGGCAAGGGCACCTGCGGCGCCGCCGTAGCCGGCTCCCTTTGCCGCCCCCTCGTGCTCCTTCGGGACGGTGCCGCACCCTGCTATGCCGCCCAACGTGAATGCTGCCAGCGTGATGAGTGAAATCAGCCTGATTTTCATGATGTCCCTCCGTGGTCCGTGGTGATGGTGCCCCCTGGCGCCGCCGGGCGCAGGGCGTTCCGGCCCATGCCGGTTAACGGAAAAAGTATAGCCGGGAAGGGGGCGAATGCAAGGAGTGGGAGGGGGCGAGGAGTGGAAGAAGGGAGGTGAGGAGTGTCAGGTGCAGGTACGGTTGCGTCCGCTTCCCTTGGCCCGGTAGAGGGCCTGGTCGGCGGCCTTGATGACGTCGGCGGGGCGGCGACGGTCGCCGCCGCTCTCGGCCACGCCGATGCTGACGGTGACCGAAACGGTGCCTCTGCTCTGGCCGGAGCCGTAGCGGAGTTTCTTCCCCTCCCGCGACGAGCTGGGGCGGTCAGTGCTGCGCAGGCGCATCTGGTAGTCGGCGATGGTGCGGCGCAGTTCTTCCAGGCTCCCGAGAACCTCTTCGCGCCCTTTGCGGGGGAAGAGGATGGTGAACTCTTCGCCGCCGTAGCGGTAGACCGTTCCGCCCCCTCCCACACCGCGCAGCTTCGAAGCCACCATCCGCAGCACCTGGTCTCCCACGTCGTGACCGTAGGTGTCATTGAACTTCTTGAAGTGATCCACGTCAACCATGGCCACAGCGTAGCGCCGTCCGAGCCAGGTGAGCTGTTCGTTGAGGGCGCGGCGGGAGGGGAGCCCCGTCAGGTCGTCTTTGAAGGCCATGTTGTAGGAGTCCTTCAGGACCCCCAGCGTGAGGATGGCTGCGGCGGCGGTCATGAAAACCGGCGTGACGTGCTCCGTCCCGATGCCGTTGCAGGCCACCGCAAAGGCCGCCATGACACCCAGAAGGCTCGCGTCGATGGGAGACTGCCGCATGCAGGCCCGGCCGGCTACTACGAGGGCCCCGAGGACGATCACCGGCAGGGCCGGCTGGGGAAGCAGGAGCCCGCCCAGGAGATGGCTCTCCGTAAACCGGCAGGAAAGGAACTGCTGTACCGCCAGATGTCCCGGTTCCATGGCCCATCCGATGAAGAGTGCCTGGAGCCCCAGGAAGGCGAAGCGGAGCCTGCCGGCCACGGTCGCGATCCCCCGCTCGCGCATGAGGGAGAAGAGGGCGATGTTCAGGGGGACGAGGACGCAGACCGCCTGAAAGAGAACCGTGGCCGTGATCCCCGTCGGCGCCCCCCTCAGGTGAACCCGAAAGCTCCAGTAGGCGGCGGCCAGGACGAGAAACATGAAGAAGGCCCGGCCCCGGTGGAAGTGGAAGGAGAGCATGGTCCCCAGGGCCATGGCCAGGTAGGGGGTGAAGGGGAGAAGCTCCAGCCGTCCCGGCGGCAGCGCGGCCACCTGGGGGAAGAACCAGCCGGTGGTCCCAAGGAGCAGAGCGGGAATGAGGAATATGGTGAAGTTTTTAAGGGGGATTGCCTGCACGTTGCGAGGGCTCCTTGGTGATAGGACCTAACAAACGTATCGGGGGGAAATGAGAAAACTTTAGCCGATATTCTCTAGTCGATATTCTCCTGGAAGGAGAGCGTCATGGAATCGAGTTCGAGGGCGGCCAGGCATCCCATGCCGGCTCGCCCCGGATAGACGCAGCCGTTGTCCAGGACGATCCGGTCGGTGGCAAGGCCCCGGAGGATTTCGGTGCGGCTCATGGGGGTGTGGCCGCCGATTACGCGCCGTCCCTCGATCATCTCCTTCCGGACCTCCAGGGAGCGGCTCCAGAGCATTGTCTCCGTGTCGGCAAAGGGGGAGGGGATGGCGAAGTTGAGGCTTGCGTGGACCAGGACGAAGTCGGGGAGAATGCGGTAGTAGGGCATCTCTGCCATGAAGCGGCGGTAGGGGAGGGGGATCTCGCAGGCATCCTCCACACCGAAGCTGTCGAGGGTGGCGCGGCCGCCGTTAAGAAGCCACATCCGGAAAAAATCGCGGTCTCCGCAGCTGTTCAGGAACATCTCCTCGTGGTTTCCCCGCACGGGGTAGACCCGGTATCCCTTCATCACGAGACCCATGAGGATGTCGAGGACCTCCCGGCTGCGGGGGCCCCGGTCGATGTAATCACCGAGGAGGTAGAGCTCGTCGCGGCGCTTCAGGTGGATTACCTCCCGGAGGAGCCGGTCCAGGGTCAGGGCGCAGCCGTGGATATCGGGGATGACAAAGCGGTGGGAAAGGTGAACTCTTTTCAAGGGGATACCATTAAATCAAAATTCTTACGGAGGAATGAACCTTTATAGCACGCGAGCCCCACCCAAGTAAACCGCCATGACGTGTCATATGGTCGTTAACCTGCTCTGTTGGTCTGGTTGACGATCGCGAGATGAATGTGCTACAAACGGTGGCACGTGCGAAAGGAGAATCTGTGTCAAAGGGCTTTGCTGAGGAACTGGAGACGCTGAAGACCCAGGGGCTGCACCGGAGGATGCGATGCATCGCCGGGAGCCAGGGGAGCCGGGTCGTTGTGGATGGAAAGGAGGCGCTCCTGCTCTGTTCCAACAACTACCTGGGGCTTGCCGACCACCCCCGCCTCGCGGAAGCGGCGATCCGGGCCGTGGAGCGTTACGGCACCGGCAGCGGCGCCTCGCGCCTCGTCTCGGGTACCATGGAGCTTCACGAAGCCCTTGAGGAGCGGCTGGCCCGTTTCAAGGGGACCGAAGCTGCTCTCGTATTCAACTCGGGCTACGCAGCCAACAGCGGCATCATCCCGGCGCTGGCGGGGAAGGGGGACGTGGTCTTTTCCGACCGGCTCAACCACGCAAGCATCGTTGACGGTTGTCTCCTCTCCCGGGCCACGATGGTCCGCTATCCCCACAACGACATGGCGGCCCTGCGGCGCCTGCTGGAACGGCATGAAACCGCCGGCCGGCGGCTCATCGTCACCGACGGGGTCTTCAGCATGGACGGCGACATGGCCCCTCTCCGGGAACTGGCGGCCCTCAAACGGGAGTTCGGCGCCCTCCTCATGGTGGACGATGCCCACGGCACCGGGGTTCTCGGTGCCACTGGACGGGGAAGCGCGGAACTTCAGGGGGTCATGACGGAGATCGACATCCACATGGGAACTCTTGGCAAGGCCCTTGGCAGCTTTGGCGCCTACGCCGCAGCCTCCGGGGAGATCGTCGACTACCTGGCGAACCGCGCCCGCAGCTTCATCTTCTCCACCTCGCTTCCCCCTGCGGTCCTGGCTGCCTCCCTGGCCGCCATCGACCTTATCGACTCCCCCGAGGGAGCAGCGCTCAGGGAGCGGCTCAAAAGGAACACGGCCTTCTTCCGGGATAGCCTGGGCGCCGCAGGTTTCGATACCATGGGGAGCGAGACCCAGATCGTTCCCCTCTTCGTGGGGGGGGCCGAGCAGACCATGACGTTCACGTCCCGTCTCCTGGAGGAAGGGGTCTTTGCCCAGGGGATTCGCCCCCCGACGGTCCCGGCCGGTACCTGCCGGCTCCGCTGCACCCTCATGGCGACCCACGGGGAGGAGGATCTGGCTCGGGCGGCGGAGCTCATTGCGGGAATCGGCAGAGAGATGGGGGTAATCTGACCGATGCCGTTCCTTGAAACCGCCGACAGGGTATCGATCCACTACGAGGAGGAGGGCAAAGGCTTCCCCCTCGTGCTTGTCCACGGCTGGGCCATGTCCGGGAAGGTCTGGGCCTTCCAGGAGCCCTTGGCCGAGCGCTTCCGGCTCATAACCGTCGATCTCCGGGGACACGGGGAATCGTCAACGGCTGCAGGGTATGCCTTCGCCGACTTCGCCGCCGACCTGGTGGCCCTGTTCGACCGGATGGGCCTTGCCCGCGCCGGACTCATGGGCTGGTCCATGGGCGCCCAGGTTGCCCTGGAGGCGATTTCGCTTCTGGGTGACCGCGTAGCCGCCCTCATGCTCGTGGCCGGAACCCCCAAATTCACCGGTGACGATGGCTGGCCCTACGGGCTTCCGGCCACCGAGGCACGGGGGCTGGCCCTGCGGCTCAAGCGCGATTACGACATCACCCTGGGAGCGTTTTTCCGGCGGATGTTCGTCGAAGGTGAACTGGCCAACGATCAGTATCAGCGGATCGTCCGCGAGATCGTCATCCCCCGCCGCAATCCCGATCCCGGCGCGGTACAGGCGGCCCTCGCCACCCTGGCCGAGGGGGACCACCGACCGCTCCTTCCCGCTATCGTTTTCCCCACCCTCGTCATGCACGGCGACCGGGACGCCATCTGCCCCCCGGATGCCGGCCGCTACCTGGCCCGGGAGATTCCCGGCGCGCGGCTCTTTTCCCTTGAGGGGGTGGGGCATGCCCCCTTCCTCTCAAGGCCGGAAGCGTTCAACCGGGAAATCAGTCGGTTCCTGGCGGAGGTGATCGGCCGTGATTGACCGCCACAAGGTGAAACATTCCTTTCACCGACAGGCCGTGGAGTACGACGCCCATGCCGCGGTGCAGAAACGGGTCGTGGACCGGTTCCTCGATATCCTGACCGAGGAGGGGAACTCCCCTGCCCGGATTCTCGACGTGGGGGCCGGCACCGGCCTTCTGGCCCGACATCTTGCCGACCGCCATCCAACGGCGCTCCTCTCCTGCGTCGACCTGGCCCCGGGCATGGCCGCAACGGCGCGGCAACGCCTCGGTTCGCGGGCCCTGGTGGCCGTGGCCGATGCGGAGCATCTCCCCTTTGCCGATGCTTCCTTCGACTGCGTCGTTTCCACCTCCACCTTCCAGTGGCTCACCACCCTTGACGCCGCCTTTGCCGAGGCGTGGCGCGTTCTGGCCCCCGGAGGGCTCTTCGCTTTCGCCCTGTTCGGCCACGGCACTTTTCATGAGTTGAAGGCATCCTACTGTGCCGCTCTGGTAACGGCAGGGCGGGAAGGGGAGGACCGGACCCAGCGCTTTTTCACTGGCGACGACGTCCGCGCCGCCCTGGAGCGGACCGGTTTCGAAGCGAGGCGCCTCGGCTCCGAGGACGAGGTGGAATGGCACGCGGATGTGCCCGCCTTTCTCCGCTCGGTGAAGCGGGTCGGCGCCGGCAACGCCTCGCCGCTCCGGGGGCGGGGGCTCGCGGAGCGGCGGGTAATGATGGAGATGATGCGGGTATACGGGGAACGGTACGGCGCGGAACGGGGAATTCCGGCCACCTACACGGTGGTGTACGGGGTGGGAATTAAACGCACTGCAACACGAGGCACTTGAGGTACTCCGTCTCCGGCACGGCCAGGAGCACCGGATGGTCCGGCGCCTGGGAGCGGGCTTCTACAACCCGCACCTGCCGACCCGCCAGACGGGCAGCCTGGGTCAACAGATCCCGGAACGGCTCCCGCCCCATGTGGTAGGAGCAGGAGCAGGTGATCAGATACCCTCCCTCGCTGAGGAGTTCCAGCCCCCGCCGATTGATGGTGAGGTATCCTTTTTCCGCCTCCTTAAGGGCCTTCTTGCTCTTCACGAAGGCAGGGGGGTCGAGGACCACCACGTCGAAGCACCTTCCCTCATGCTTCAGGCTCCGCAGCCGGTCGAAGGCGTCGCAGGCCTCTACGCGAACCACCCCCTCCAGGCCGTTCAGGGCCGCATTCTCCCGGGCAAGGGCCGCTGCCCGTTCCGAGATGTCGAGGCAGGTCACCTCTGCGGCGCCGAAGGCAGCGGCGTGCACCCCCCAACTCCCCGAGTAGGAGAAGCAGTCCAGGACCCGCTTTCCCGCAGCCATCCCCTTCAGCATGAGATGGTTCTCCTTCTGGTCCAGGAAGTGGCCGGTCTTCTGGCCGCCGGCCAGATCGACCCGGAACCGCAGGCCGTGCTCCTCCACCTCCACCATCTCCGGAATCTCTCCGTAGAGGACCTCCACCGATTCAACCAGCCCCTCCAGCGTTCGCACGGCCACATCGTTGCGGGCGATGATCCCCCGGGGGCTGAAAAGCTCCACGAGGGCCTCCACAATGGCCCCCCGGCGTGCCTCCATCCCCGCGGTCAGGATCTGAACCGAGAGCAGGTCACCGTACTTGTCGACCACGAGGCCCGGCAAAAAGTCCCCTTCGCCGTGGACGACCCGGAAAGTCGCCAACTCAGGGTAGATGCGGTTCCGCAGTTCCAGTGCCCCGCCGATCCGCTTCCTGAAAAAGGCCGGCGAGTCGATCTCCTCCCGCTCCCGGGAGAGGAGGCGCACTGCGATGAGGGAGTGGGGATTGTAGTAGCCGGTGCCGAGAAATCCTCCCCCGATGTCGTAGACCTCGGCGGAGACGCCAGGGATCCGTTCCCCCCGCAACTCGCGGATCTCGTTGCTGAAGACCCAGGGGTGGCCCCCCTTGATCCGGCGGTCTTCGCCACGGTTGAGGGTTATGCGGATGCAGTTCGTTTCCATGGTTGTCTCCAAAAAAAATCCCCTCGCCGGGAGGGGATTCAGTCGTTGTCAGTTCGTGATGTGCCGGTCAGCCGAGGACGTCGATGAGCTTTTTCGCCAGGGGATGCACCACCGAGTAGTGAACCTCCACCCCTTCACGCTTCCCCTCGATGATCCCCTTGTTCTTCAGGAGCGCCAGGTGCTGGGAGACGGTTGCCTGGGGAAGCCCGAGGCATTCCCAGATATGCTTCACGTTGCACTCCCGGGTACAGAGGCCGGCAACGATCTTGAGCCGGACCGGATGGCCGAGCACCTTGAGGATTTCCGCTTCCTCTGAAAAATTCCTGTTCACGTCAAAGTCCATGAATCCATTCCCGTGACGGCGGAGCGGCAACGCTTCGGTACGAAGCGGTTCTCTCTCAGCCCGATAATAATCTAGATATATTTATATTGTTCCCGACTGTTGTTGTCAAGGAAAAGGTGCGGGTCAGCAGAACAGCTTTTTACTGAAATGGCAGGCCGCCAGGTGGTCGGTCCGCTTCTCTTCGAGGGGGGGGCGGGAGGTTGCGCAGACCGGCTCCGCGTAGGGGCAGCGGGGGTGGAAGGGGCATCCCGGTGGCGGGTCGAGGGGGGTGGGGGGATCTCCCTTGAGGATGATCCGTTTCTTGTTGGGAGCGGGGATTACCCGGGGGACCGCCGAAAGGAGCGCCTCGGTGTAGGGGTGCTGGAAACGGGCGAAGATCTCGTCCCGCGGACCGGTTTCGACGATCCTCCCCAGGTACATGACCGCCACCCGGTCGCTCAGGTGGCGGACCACGGAGAGGTCGTGGGCGATGAAGAGATAGGAAAGCCCCAGCGCCCGCTTCAGCTCATCCAGCAGGTTGATGATCTGGGCCTGGATGGAGAGGTCGAGGGCCGAGACAGGCTCGTCGGCAACGATAAGTTTCGGCGAGACCGCCAGGGCCCGGGCGATGCCGATCCGCTGCCGCTGTCCGCCGGAAAACTCGTGGGGATAGCGGTTGATCTGTTCCGCTCCGAGCCCCACCATCCCCATGAGTTCCAGGATCCGCTGCCGGCGTCCGTCCCTCGGAACGAGGCCGTGGATGGCAAGGGGCTCGCCGATGATCTCGCCGACCCGCATCCGCGGATTGAGGGAGGAGAAGGGATCCTGGAAGATCATCTGCACGTCCTTGCGGAAGGCCGTGCGCTCTTCCCGCGTCGCCCCCGCCAGGTCTCTGCCCCGGAAGCGGATGGAGCCGCCGTCGGGCTCCAGAAGACCCATGAGGAGCTTTCCCACGGTGGACTTGCCGCATCCCGACTCGCCGGCAAGTCCCAGGGTCTCGCCTGCTCCGATCCGCAGCGACACGCCGTCCACGGCCTGAAGCGTCCTGCGGGGGGCGAAGGGGCCCGGCCTGACGGCGAAGGTTTTCGAGATAGTGTCCGCTTCGATAAGGGGTGTGGTCATCGGTATTTCCAGCACCGGACCCGGTGGCCCGGCGCAATTTCCCTGAGCTCCGGCATCTCGCGGTCGCACTCCCACTGCTTTTCAGGGCAGCGGGAACAGAAGCCGCAGCCCGGGAGTTCGCTGAAGAGGCTCGGGACGTGGCCGGGTATCGTCGTGAGGGGGCGGCCCGGTTCGCTCCGCTGGGGGAGCGAGGCGAGGAGCCCTTCGGTGTAAGGGTGGCGAGGGGTGGTAAGGAGCTTATCAGTCGGTCCCTCTTCCACGATCCGCCCCGCGTACATGACCAGGGTCCGGTCGGCCCGCTCGGCCACCACCCCCAGGTCGTGGGTGATGAGCATGAGCGACATCCGGTTCTCCTCCCTGAGCCGGTCCATGAGTTCCAGTATCTGGGCCTGGATGGTGACGTCGAGGGCGGTGGTCGGCTCGTCGGCAATGAGGAGGCGGGGCTTGCAGGCAAGGGCCATGGCGATCATGACCCGCTGGCGCATCCCCCCTGACAGCTGGTGGGGATAGTCCCGGATCCGTTCGGCCGGGGAGGGTATCCCCACTTGGGCCAGGAGCCGCACCGCCTCTTCCTGGGCTTCATGACGGGAGAGCCCCCGGTGGAGGACGAGCCCCTCGGCGATCTGCCGGCCGATGGGGAAAACCGGGTTCAGGGAGGTCATCGGCTCCTGGAAGATCATGGCGATCCGGTTTCCCCGGATTTTGCGCATCTCTTCATCACGGGCGCTGATGAGGTCCTTTCCCTCGAATATGATCTCGCCGGCCGTGATCTCTCCGGGAGGAAGCACGAGGCGGAGGATCGAAAGGGCGGTCACGCTCTTGCCGCACCCCGATTCGCCCACCACGGCCAGGGTTTCTCCTTCTGCGACGGTGAAGTCCACGCCGTTCACGGCATGAACAAACCCCTCGGCGAGGCGGAAACGGGTGGTGAGTCCTCTGACGGTGAGAAGGTCCGGCACGATGGGTTCCTAGGTCGGTGATGGTACTGTTTCGGTGGCTTGCGGGTCAGGGAGACCTTATACCACGATCACGGGGAGGGGGCAAACCGTAATGCGAAACCGGAACATAAGGGGAGATCAGACGGCGCGTACGTTATAGTCGCTGAGGGGGACCACCTTCCGTGGCTCCCGGAGGAGGGAGGCTTCCTGGCTCTCCCTGTCGCAGGAAAAGCCGAAGGTGCCGTTCTCGATGAGCTCGATGAAGTGGGGGACCAGCGCGGGGTCGAACTGGGCGCCGGCGTGGTCCACCAGTTCCTTCACCGCGGCCTCCACCGGGAGGGCTTTGCGGTAGGGGCGATCTGAGGTCATGGCGTCAAAGGCGTCGGCAATGGCGAGAATCCGCGATTCCAGAAGGAGTTCTCCGGCCGGGATGCGGTTCGGGTAGCCCCGTCCGTCGTAGCGCTCGTGGTGCTGGCCGATGCAGAGGCGGACATCCTGGAGGAAGTCGATGGGCTCCAGAATCTTCATGCCGATGACCGGGTGCTGCTGGAGATCGTGGATATCTTCGGGAGAGAGCTTCCCTTCCTTGTGGAGGAGGTTCAGGTCGATGCCGATCTTGCCGATGTCGTGGAGGATGGCGGCCCGTTCGATTACTTTGAACCGCTCGGGGGGGAGGGCCAGCTTGCGGGCAAGCTCCACCGAGTAGCGGGTCACCCGCTCGGAATGGCCGCGGGTGTAGCTGTCGCTTGCCTCGATGGCGGAGACCAGGGCCTGGATCGTGTGGAGATAGGTGGCCTGCTGTTCGTCGTAGAGCTGGGCGTTCTTGATGGCGATGCTCGCCTGGGCGGCGATGGTGGCGAGGAGTTCCAGTTCCTCGGCGTTGTAGGTGGAGCTGTCGCGCTTGTTGACGACGGTAATGGTGCCGATGATCTCGTCCTTGACCAGGAGCGGCGCGCAGATGAGATTCTTGCGCTCGTAGCCGAGGGCACTGTAGCGGTCAAAGTGGGGAAACTCGTTGATGTCGGGGATGAGAAGGGGCTTGCGGTTCTCGATGACCCAGGTGGAGACGCTCGAAGGCTTCATGGGGATAGTGGTGGAGGTGTCCTGCGGAACCTCGTGCCCCAGGAGGGTGGTCACCTTAAGGTTCCGTCCCTGATGGTTGTAGAGGATAATGTAGCCGATCTGTGCCTGCAGAGTCTCCACTGTTGTCCGCACGATGAGGTCGAAGATCTTTTCGCTCTCCATGGTGGAGTTGACGGCGAGCCCCACCTTGTAAAGGGTCGAGAGACGGGCCACCGCCCGCTCTAGGGTTACGTTTTTGTCCTCCAGTTCGCTGGCCAGGTCGGCGATCCGGTAGTTGGCCTCCTCGATCTCCTCGATCCGTTCCTCCATGCCGACGTTGAGGTTTTCTATCTCCTTAAGCTGATCCTCAAGCTTCTGGTTCATGAGGTGCATCTCGTGGTGGTGGGAGAGTTTCGACTGGGCCCGGGCCAGTTCCCGCTCGTGGCCGACGGTAGTGTCCATGTAGTATCTGAGCTTACTCACCATCATGTTGAAATTGTCGGAGAGAGTTTTCATCTCAATGCTGGTGGATATGTCGGTCTGAACGTCGAAATCGCCCTGCTCGATCCGTTGCATGGAAGAGATGATCGCCCTGAGGGGCCTGTTTACGTAGGTGTTGAGGAAGAAGAAAATGATGACGAGGATGAGGACGACCATGGCGAGCATTGAGACCGTCATGAAGAGCTTTTCTTTGTCCAGGTACGACTCGAGATACTTGATGGAGAGTTCGATCTCCAGGGCGCCGAGGAGGATGGTGCGGGCATCGTGACAAGCGTGGCAAGCCGGTTTGTTGTAGATTGGGGCAATGCTCTTGAAAATCTCGTTACTGTTTTCGTTGGCGGCACGTACAAGGGCGATCCGTTTGCCGTCCTTGTACATCTCAAGCTCGCGGGGGCTTACCTGCAAACCGATTTCCCGCTTGATGGCCGAGTTGAGGATGCGGCCCGTTTCGTCAAAGATCCGCAGGTTCTCGATTTTGTCCTTTTCTTTCAATCGGGTGAGGATGCGGAAGACCTCGTCCGATCGGCCGCTCATCATCACGTTCTCGATGGTGCTCTGGAGTGTCGTTGTGAGGAGGATGGCGTTCTGGGCGGATATCTGCGTTATTATGCGCTTCTGGTGTTGATACTCCAGTAAGCTGACCACGAAGACGATGACAACCACGATAAGGGTGATCATCCCGAGTATTTTTACTTTGAGTGAATTCATTGCATCACATACCGATTGCCGGTGGGTAGCGTCGTGACAATCTTGGCCGTTATTGGCCAGCTTTTATGGTTATATGGCGATTAGTGTTAATTAATGACGGTTTTTCGCATCGTTTGGTGCCATGTTTTTGGCAGTGCTCCGTCGGAGGAGCATCCCCTTCCAAAGCTGCATGAACAGCGGTTTCCGCCCCCTAAACGCTTGACATTGAACCGGTCTCCACCTATGATTGCCATCCGTCGCGGCGTGTGGTCAATGCCCATGTCCTTGCCAATGAGAAGCAAAACAGTTGCCAAGTCAAACGCTCGAGGGGGACTGCCCCTCTGTGTATTTATCGTAAGCAGTATTGCTGAAAGTCTTTATCGGAAGGTTGTCCCGTCATAGTCAGGCATCTGTTTGCCATAGTGGCTGTCCTCCTGTTTTTTGCGGGGGATGGCTTTACCGCCCCCCTCCTCCGGCAGGAGATCGTTCGGGTTGCCATCATAAAAGGGGGCGACGGCGTCAGGATCGACGGCGACGGCCTGCTTGCAACCGACGAGAAGGGCGAGCCACTTCGGCTGACCCTCCCCACGCAGGTCAAGCGGGTTGGGGGGAACCTCTCGGTGGGGGGGCAAACGGTCAGTCGTCTGACAGTTGCTTCTCCTGCCACCATACAGGTTAACGGTAAGCGCTACCGCGGTACCATCGAGGTCGAACCCTCTGACAAGGGGGTGCTTGTGGTGAACGAGCTCCCGCTGGAGGACTATCTGGTGGGGCTCATCAACTGCGAGATCTCGTCCCAGTGGCCCATCGAGTCAGTGAAGGCCCAGGCAGTTGTTGCGCGCACCTATGCAGTCTACCAGATGCGGGCCCGTGCGGGAGCTCCGTACCACCTGGAGTCATCGGTACTTGACCAGGTCTATGACGGGTGCGAGATCGAGGACAGCCGGGCGGCGCGGGGGGTGCGTGAAACTGCGGGAGAAATCCTTACCTACGGGGGGCAGCCGATCCAGGCGTTCTATCATTCCAACTGTGGCGGCCGTACTGAGGTGGCCGAGAACGTCTGGGGGGTTCGGCTTCCCTATCTCAGAAGTGTCGACTGTGCCTACTGTGCCACAAACCCCTCCATCCGGTGGGAACTTGCCATCCCCCTGAAGAAGCTTGAGGTGCTCCTAAAAGGAGCAGGCATCCAGGTTTCGGGCCTCCGGGAAATCAGGGATGGGAAACGAAACGAGAGCGGCAGGCTCATTGATCTCACCCTTGTTTCTTCCAGGGGAGGGGTAACAATCTCGGCGGTAAACTTCCGCAAGATTGTCGGCTACACCGCCATCAAGAGCACCAATTTTTTGGTCAGGCTCGCCACCGACTCGGTTCATTTTTCAGGGACAGGTTACGGACACGGCGTTGGTCTCTGTCAGTGGGGCGCCAAGCAACGGGCCTCCGACGGCTTCTCCTACCGGGAGATTCTTGCGTATTACTATTCTGGCGCCCTTCTGGGTCAGCTCCCGGGGGAGCAGGGCGTCGATGCGCGTTGACGATTTCGACTATGACCTGCCGTCGGAGCTGATCGCCCAGGAACCCCTTGACCGTCGTGACGCTACCCGGCTCATGACCGTTGACCGGGCGCGGGGAGACGTTGACGAGGTTCGCTTTCGCGAGATCGCCCGGCTCTTCCGGCCGGGTGACCTTCTGGTGGTAAACGATACCCGTGTCATTGCCGCACGGTTCTTCGGTGTCAAGGAGAGCGGTGGCCGCGTGGAAGTTTTCCTTGAAAGGAAGCTTCCCGCCGAGGGGGAACAGTGGCAGTGTCTGCTGCGCTCCTCAAAGCCGTCTCGACCCGGCACCCGGATCCTCCTCCCCGGCGCAGTGACAGCCGAAGTCAACGGACGCGGCGAGGGGGACACATGGTGTCTTTCGTTTACTCCTGTTGCGGGATTCGATGAATGGCTCGAGCGGACCGGCGTCATGCCCCTGCCCCCGTACATAAAGAGGAGTGCGGTAGACGCCGACCGGGAGCGGTACCAGACGGTTTTTGCCCGGCACCAGGGGGCGGTTGCTGCCCCGACGGCCGGTCTCCATTTTACCCGGGAGCTTTTGGATGAAATCCGGGAGCGGGGCGTCGAGATTGCAACTCTTACCCTCCATGTGGGGCTCGGCACCTTTATGCCGGTCAGAGTGGAGCAGGTGGAGGAACACCGGATGCACCGGGAGCGCTATGGTATCCCCTCTTCGACCGCCGATGCGGTGAATGCCCGGAAAAAGAGCGGAGGGAGGGTGGTCGCCCTGGGAACCACCGTATGCCGCACCCTGGAGCACGCGGCCTGCGGCGATGGGAGCGTGACAGCCGGCGCGGGGGAGACGGACATCTTTATTTACCCCGGCTACCGGTTCAAGGTGGTGGATGCCCTCATCACCAATTTCCACCTCCCCAAGTCGACCCTGCTCATGCTCGTCTCGGCCTTTGCCGGGAAGGAGCTTCTTTTCAGGGCCTACAATGAGGCGATGGCGCGGCGTTTCCGGTTTTTCAGCTACGGCGACGCGATGTTTATATCTTAGGCGGTGGGCAGGGGGCGCTGGGACAAATTCATGTTTCCTGTTGCCTCAGACCCGTTGCACGAAGCGAAGGTTTCCTTGCAAGCGATCGAGTTCAGACTGATAAAGCAGGACGGCGAGGCCCGACTCGGCTCTTTGACAACCCCCCGTGGCACCATCGAGACGCCTATCTTCATGCCGGTGGGGACCCAGGCGACAGTGAAGGCGATGACCCCCGAGGAGCTGAAGATCATCGGTGCCCAAATCATCCTGGCCAACACCTATCACCTCTATATCCGGCCCGGGCATGAGTTGGTGCAGCGGCTGGGGGGGCTCCACCGTTTCATGAACTGGGATCGGCCGATCCTTACCGACAGTGGCGGGTTTCAGGTCTTCAGTCTGAACGATCTGCGCAAGATCAGCGAGGAGGGGGTGAAGTTCCAGTCCCATCTGGACGGATCCTATCATTTCATTTCTCCCGAGGATGCCATCGCCATACAGGAGGCTTTGGGGAGCGACATCGCCATGTGCTTCGACGAGTGCACCCCTTACCCGGCCACCCACGACTATGCCCGTCGCTCCATGGAGATGACGACCCGGTGGGCCCGACGCTGCAAAGAGGCAAAGACGCGGGACGACCAGGCGCTCTTCGGGATTGTTCAGGGGGGGATGTACCGGGACCTGCGGGAGCGGAGCGCTGCGGAGCTCCGGGAGATCGGCTTCGACGGCTACGCCGTGGGGGGGCTCTCGGTGGGCGAGGAAAAGGAAGTCATGCACGAGGTGCTGGAGTATGCCTCGCCCCTCCTTCCCCAGGACCGGCCCCGCTACGTGATGGGGATCGGCGCTCCGGAGGATCTGATCGAGGCGGTCTGGCACGGCTTCGATATGTTCGATTGCGTCATGCCCACAAGAAACGCCCGCAACGGCATGCTCTTCACCTCATTCGGACGAGTTAACATCAAGGGGGCCGCCTACGCCGAGGACGCCGGTCCGCTCGATCCCGAGTGCGACTGCTACGTCTGCCGCACTTACAGCAGGGCCTATCTGCGGCATCTGTACCGCTCGGGAGAGATCCTCTCGTCGCGGCTCAACACGTACCACAACCTGTACTATTATCTCTCCCTCATGGCAAAGTCGCGGGCCGCCATCGCCGAGGGGAGGTTCGCCGCGTTCCGGCGGGAGTTTTATGCCAAGAGGCAGTTGCAGGGGCAATCGTGATTGCTCCATAATAAAGAGGGAAAACCAACAGGTTAGCCACTCTATAAATCGTTCGGAGGTTACACAATGTTCGGAGTTGCTTTTGCCATGGCTTCACAACCGGGAGGAGCCCAAGCTGGCGGCCCCCTAGGCGCTTTTCAGGCGATCCTGCCGCTCGTATTCATGTTTGCCATCTTCTATTTCCTCCTTATCCGTCCCCAGCAGAAGAAGGCCAAGGATCACCGCGCACTTATCGACTCCCTCAAGAAGGGGGACCAGATTGTCACTGCCGGCGGCATCCATGGCAAGGTGAGCGCCATCGACGGTGATGTCGTCCTCCTTGAAGTGGCTACGGGGGTGACGATCAAGATCTCCAAGGGCTACATCGCTACCCTGAAGAAGGATTAGAACCTAACGGGATCTTGAAAGGAGCTTCGCGCATGCCAAAGGGGCTTACTTGGCGTTTCGGCCTCATCCTGCTGTTTATTTTTCTGTCGGGCCTCTATCTCACCCCGACGTTCGTGTCCCCCCTTCCGTCGTGGTGGACGGGGCTCCTCCCCAAGGACCGCATCAGCTTGGGGCTCGACCTTCAGGGGGGGACCCATCTGGTGATGGAGGTGGAGATCCAGAAGGCGGTGGAAGGTGCCCTCGACCTCATTGCCACTGATCTGGAGGACAGCCTCACTGCCAAGACCCTGCGATTCAAGAAGATAGGCCGGACTGCATCCGATCGCGTCCAGCTCACCTTCTACGACCGGGGCACCGCCGACACGGTCCAGAAGATGATCAAGGAGAAGTACCCGACCATGGAACTGGTTCCCCCCTACGACGAGGGGGGATTTGTGAGCATGCAGCTCCGGATGGGGGAGAAGGAGGCCCAGGAGCGTAAGGACCGCGCCGTTGCCCAGGCCCTGGAGACGATCCGCAACCGGATCGACCAGTTCGGGGTTTCCGAGCCGGTCATTGCCCGGGAAGGACTTACCAATATTGTTGTCCAGCTCCCGGGCATCAAGGACCCCAAGCGGGCCATCGAGCTCATCGGCCGCACGGCAAGGCTGGAGTTCAAGCTGGTTGACGAGGCGATCAACCCGGCTACCGCCACCCCCGGCACCGTACCCGAGGACTCGGAAATTCTCATTGAGAAAAAGACCGACTCAACCACCGGAGCCGTAACCGAGATTCCCCTCGTGGTCAAGAAAAAGGCGATGATCACCGGGGACCTCCTCACCGATGCCCAGGTCCGCATCGATTCACAGTTCAACCAGCCCTATGTGGCGATCGATTTTAATGCCACCGGCGCCCGCCTCTTCGATCAGGTTACTGCCGCCAATGTGGGCAAGCGGTTTGCGATTGTCCTCGACAACACCATCTATTCGGCGCCGGTGATCCGGGAGCGGATCTCGGGGGGGAGCGCCCAGATCTCCGGGTCTTTCACCGAGAAGGAGGCCGCCGATCTCGCCATCGTGCTCCGGGCGGGGTCGCTTCCCGCTCCGGTCAAGATCATCCAGAACGTGACGGTTGGTCCCTCCCTCGGTCAGGACTCCATCAACAAGGGGTTGATTGCCGGCCTCGTGGGAATCGGCCTCGTTATCGCCTTTATGACGATTTACTACAAACTGTCCGGCCTCGTGGCCAACTTCGGCATGGTGCTGAACGTTGTCTACCTCATGGGAGCCCTGGCGGCTCTTGGGGCTACCCTGACGTTGCCGGGCATTGCCGCCATCGTCCTCCTTATCGGCATGTCGGTGGACGCCAACGTCCTCATCTTCGAACGGATCAGGGAGGAGATGCGGCTCGGCAAGCCCCCCAAAGCGGCTCTGGATGCCGGCTATGACAAGGCGTTCCTCACCATCATGGACTCCCACGTCACGACCCTCATCACTGCCGCCGTCCTCTTCCAGTTCGGCACCGGCCCGGTCAAGGGATTTGCCGTATCGCTGAGCCTGGGGGTCATCATCAACCTGTTTACCGCTCTCGTTGGCACCAAGGCTGTTTTTGACTTCGCCCTGTCACGCCTGCGGGTCAAGCGTCTGAGCGTTTAGGGGGAGTGTATGGAATTTATTGGAAAGACCCATTTTGACTTCATGGGGAAGAAGAAGATCTCTTTCGCAGTCTCCATCATCATCTCCATCATCGGTATCATCGGCGTCGTCCAGATAGCACTTGGGACGGCCAACATGGGGATCGATTTCTCCGGCGGTACCGCCGTGCAGCTCAAGTTCGCCCAGCCGGTCTCCATCGACAAGGCCCGGGAGGCCCTGTCGAAGCACGGTCTGAAGGACGCCAACCTCCAGGAGATCACGGAGGGGAATAAGCTCCTCGTGAAGGTAGGTAAGACATCCCTTCCCCAGGGGAACGCCGCCGATCTGATCCAGGGAGCATTTCAGAAGGAAGTTCCCGGCAACCAGTTCGTGGTGGAAAGCTCCACCGAGATCGGCCCCGCCATCGGTGACAAGCTCCGCAAGGACACCCTCATTGCAGTCGCCATATCGCTGATCTGCATCGTCATCTACATCGCCTGGCGGTTCGACTTCACCTTCGGCGTGGGGGCTCTCGCCGCCACCCTCCACGATGTCCTCGCCATGTTCGCGGTCTTTTTCCTGCTGAACAAGGAGATCAACCTCCTCTTCATCACGGCGGTCCTTACGATCGCCGGGTACTCGCTCACCGACACGGTGGTAGTCTTTGACCGGATCAGGGAGAATCTCCACAAGAACACGAAGGATTCGCTGTCGGTAATTTTCAATCACAGTATCAACGAGGTGCTCTCCCGGACTATAATCACCGGGCTCACCACCTTCCTGGCCGCCGGGTCGCTCTACTTCTTCGGTGGCGAGGTTATTCATGACTTCGCCCTGGCACTGGTCGTCGGCATTATTGTCGGCATCTACTCGTCCGTCTTCGTGGCGAGCCCCATTGTCGAGGTCTGGGGACGCCGGACCAAAACCAGCAAAGCGTAAAGGCGAGGAGACGATGATGAACAAGGAAACTGTGCTGTATGTGGTCATTGCGCTTCTTGTCGGTATCCTTGGTACCGTTCTGGTGGTCGGCGTGGTCAACAAGCAGAAGCCGGCTCCGGCCACGGCCGGCATTCCCGCCGGAGGTGGTTCCCCTGTCGACTACCAGCAGCGGATCACCCAGGCGGAGAAAATTGTTGCCGGTGACCCGAAGAACCTCCAGGCCTGGATACAGCTCGGCAATGATTATTTCGACACCGACCAGCCCCAGAAGGCGATCACCGCCTATGGCAAGGCCCTGGAGTTTGACCCCAACAACGCCAACATACTCACCGATCAGGGGATCATGTTCAAGCGGGTGGGGTGGTTTGACAAAGCCATCGCCAACTTCGAGAAGGCCCAGCAGATCGACCCGAAGCACCTTCAGAGCCTTTACAACCTGGGGGTGGTTTACATGGCCGACCTGAAGCAGCCCGCCAAGGCGGTGAAATACTGGGAGCGCTACCTGGAGCTCGACCCCATGAGCCCCAACTCCCAGCAGGTCCGGGCGATGCTTGAAGAGGCCAAGGGGATGGGACAGGCCTCACCTCCTCAGGGACAGCTCTTCAAAAGATGACCTGCACATTGAATCCCCCGCTTCGGCGGGGGTTTTTTGTTAGACCGTTCGCGGAGAGGAATAAGAGATGAAACCGGTTACCGAGAGGCGCTGGACGGTTCGGGAGCATGACAGGGAAACGGCGGAGAGAATCGCACGGGAGCTCTCCGTTGACCCTTTCCTGGCCCGGCTGCTCGTTAACCGGGGAATGGCCGATGGTGCGGCTGCCGGTCGCTTCCTTTCTTCCTCCCTGTCCGACGTGAGTGATCCTTTCCTGCTGAAAGGGATGTCAGAGGCGGTCGCGCGTCTCTGTGTGGCACGGACGCGGGGCGAGACGGTCTGCGTCTACGGCGATTATGATGTGGACGGGGTCACCGCCACGGCGCTGCTGATACGTTTTTTCCGCGCGGTTGGCATCCACTGTTTCTTTCATATTCCCAACCGCTTTGAAGAGGGGTATGGCCTGTCGGAGGATGGGCTCCGCAAGGTGGCAGAGCGTGCCCGGGTTGTCGTTTCGGTTGACTGTGGGGTGACCGCCGTGGCCGAGGCGGAACTCTGTGTTTCCCTGGGGCTCGACCTGATCATCACCGACCACCACACCCCCGGGCCGATCCTTCCCAACGCCTGCGCCGTTATCAACCCGCACCAGTCAGGCTGTTCCTATCCCTTCAAGTCGCTGGCAGGTGTCGGAGTTGCCTTCAACCTGATGGTCGCGCTTCGGGGACGGCTCCGGGAGGAGGGGACTTTTGTCGGCGGGAACGAGCCGAATTTGCGGGAATATCTCGACCTCGTCGCCCTCGGAACCATTGCCGATGTGGTCCCCCTTGTGGGCGAGAACCGGATCTTCGTGAAGTTCGGGCTCCGGGAGCTCACTTCTGCTTCCCGCGTCGGGGTGAAGGCTCTCAAGGACGTGGCGGGCGTGACCGGCGCCGTGGGGTGCGGCGCCGTCGGCTTCCGGCTTGCCCCCCGGCTCAACGCGGCTGGCAGGCTGGAGGATGCGACCCGGGGGGTGGAACTCCTCCTGGAGAACGAGTTGTCCCGGGCAGCAACCATTGCCGCGGAACTGGACGCAAGCAATGCCGAACGCCAAACCATCGAGCGGCAGATCCTTGCCGATGCCCTTGCCCGGGTTCAGGAAAATCCGGCCATGGGGGGGAGAAAAAGCATCGTCCTCGCCTCTGATGCATGGCATTCGGGAGTTATTGGCATCGTAGCGTCGCGGATGGTTGACCTCTTCCATAGACCCACGGTTCTCATTGCCTTGCAGGAAGGGGTCGGACGGGGCTCGGGGCGTAGTATTCCCGGCTTTCACCTCTACGATGCCCTCGATGCCTGTGCCGAACACCTGGTGAAATTTGGCGGGCACCGCTACGCTGCCGGGCTTTCCATTGACGAGTCAACGTTGGAGAGTTTCGTCGCCCGTTTCGAAGAGGTTTCTGCTGGGCTGTTGTCCGCCGACGACCTGATGCCGGTGCTCCGCGTGGATGCGGAACTTTCGCCCCACGAAGTGACTGCGGAGCTGGCGGACGCGGTTTCGTTGCTTGAGCCCTTTGGCGCTGGGAATCCGGAACCGCTTTTCGTGCTTCGTGGCATGGAGATCGTGCAGCGGTGGCCGATCCGCGGGAATCATCTCAAGATTCGACTTGCAGCTGCGGGGCGCACCTTTGACGCCATCGGTTTCAATCTCGCGGAGAAGGGGGCCGAACTCTCCGGTGCGGTGGCCATTGCCTTTACTCTCGGCTGGAACGAGTGGAACGGTCGGAAAACACTGCAGCTGAATCTTCGTGACATTACTAACTCCGGGCAGGTGCTTGACGTATGCTGAGGGAAGAGCGGTTCAATACGGCCGACAGAATCATTACAGTCGGATTTTGGGTCAACGCGGCGCTCATGACCATGAAGCTCCTTGCCGGCCATTTCGGTAAATCCGATGCGGTGTTTGCCGACGGCCTGGAAAGCGCCTGCGATTTCGTGGCGATTCTCTCCACCATGATCGCCCTGCGGGTCGGGCGCCAACCCTTTGACCCCAAGCACCCCTATGGGCATGGGAAGGCGGAGAACATCGCAGCGGTCCTGGTCTCCCTCGTTATCTTTACCACCGGCCTCGGAATTCTGATCAAGGCGGTCCATACCGTTATCGACCGCACCTACCAGACCCCCGATCTGATGGCGGTGCTTGCGGCAGTTGCCACCATTGGCATCAAGGAATGGCTTTACCGGTTCTCGATGAAAACCGGCGAGCACCTTCAAAGCCCCGCACTTACGGCCGTGGCGAAGGACCACCGCAAGGACGCGGTGACCTCCGTCGCAACCCTGGTGGGGGTAACCGGAGCCTTTTTCGGGGTCGGCGTCATGGATCCCCTTGCTGCGGGTCTTACGGCGTTCTTCATCTTTCACATCGGTTACGAGACGTGTATGGGAGCCGTCCATGACCTCATGGATGGCAGCCCTTCCGAGGATCTCATCCGGTCAATCACGCAGCTTTCCGAAGGGGTGGACGGCGTTGAGCACGTCCACGAAATCCGGGGCCGGCGTTCGGGCCAGTACCTTATCATCGACCTGAAGCTCGACATGGATCCGGATATGACCGTCAAGCGCTCCCACGACATCGCTACTACGGTCAAACGACTTATTTTCGAGCGATATCCCAATGTGGGAGACGTGATGATTCACATAAATCCCCATGATGAAGAGCACGAGGATCTGATCAGGCTGTAGATGCGCGGGCCTCGTCTCCGTGCCAGGGGAGACGGCAGCAGCACACAGATCTCCATTGAGCCGAAAGGCGAAGACGAATTTTCACGGGGCGATATACTGCATGAGGGCAGCAACGGCAACTACTTATTGACATTGTTGTGATGCCAAGGGTATTAATAACGTTTAAATCTTGTCCCGGGGTTTTCTGTCTCGTGCCAATCTGGGATGTGTCCGACGAAACCACGACCGGCGGCGCTTTCCAAGTCGTTTCGTTAGTAATCTCCGTTATATCACGGTATCTGCGACGGATGGTGCCGCTACGGACGGTGTGTCTCTCCGCGGGGCTTCACTCAATGCTCCACACCGTATGGTGCCCGGCACTAAGGCTATTTAATGAACGTCGGATGATAGAGGGTAAAACCTCTGTTAATTCGACTGTTCCGTTGCTTTGGGGCTCGCTTGGCGGAGGCAATAACCCCCGACTCTCAGGTGGTGCCTGTGTTTGAGTCTTGGAGTGGTCATGAAATTGCAGAGTTATCAGCGGAACGTGCTGGATTCTGGGGTGGATAACTGATGACACTGAAATCATGGTCATGTGACTATCGAACCTTCAGGGAAGACTCATGATCACCATACTCTTCATCTCTGATGATATCCGGGCTGCCGATCTCATCGCCCGGTTTCAGCCTCAGCTCAAGGCGCGCCTGAGGCTTGCCCTCGATTTCGACCAGGGGCTCAAGGAGGTGTTCGACAACAGGCCCGCCGCGGTTTTCATCCAGAGCAACATTTCGGGAATCTCCGGCGAGACGGTTGCTCGCCACATAAAGACCCTCCTCCGTACCGATGCACCCCGCATTGTCCTCATTCACACGTCGCCCCTGTCGATGCAGGGAACAAAAAAATGGTTCGACGACACGGTCGATTTCTCTCTTCCGCAGACTGATCTCGTCGAGCAGTTCAGGCAACGGCTGGCGGAGATTGCCCCTGATCATTGGTTTGAGCAGAATCACGGGCAGAGCCGATCCTCTGAAGACGTTCCGGTGGCCAATGAGGTGGATGCTCCGGTGCCGGTGTCACCTCCACCTGGAGAGTTCGAGTTCTTCGATTGGGAGTCGCCTGGCAATACCGGTACTGCTGTCGTTCATGCACCCCCCATTCAACCGGGCACAGAGATAAACGAGTTTCAACACAGGGTTCCTTCGTCTGGGGCTACACCGGTCCCTGTCGAGGAAGGCGAGGACGCAGTCGCTCCAAGCCTCGTTTCGCCGGGGGCGGAGCTTCGGGCCGTGATGCCTTCGATTATCGAAGAGACGGCCGCTGCCCAGTCGGTTTTTTCGGATCAGGTGCCTTCCCCCCAGGTCAGCGCTTCTCCGCCAGTGCCTCCTCCCCATGAAGTGGCGCATCAGCCCGCCCCTCCTCCGCGCACATCTCTGTCTTATGGGGTGGCCGTTCCTGTAGAGCAGTCCGCCGCATCCCTTGGGTCCTTCAGTGCAGAGAAGCCCGACGGGGGAAATGCTGAGTGGGTTACCGTACCATCGCCCGGCAAAGAGTTTAAGGAACCGTCAGGGCAGCGCCTTTCCCTCTGGGCCGTCGTTATCGTAGTTTTACTCATCGGCGCGGTGGTAGGTGGGTCCCTGCTGCTCAAGGGTGGGGGGAGGAATACCGGAACTGTTGGTAAGCCGGCATCTCAAACCCCGGCTCCGGCACGTCCTCTCTCTGCATCGGCACCTTCAGCTGTGACTCCCGCCGCGGTGGAAATTCCTTCTTTTGTTCCCGTGTCAGGGAGGGATCCAGGGTACGGGAAGGCCCATCCTGGCTGGGAGCGGTACCGCGGTGCGGGGGTCGAGTTTCGGCTCTACCGCGAACAGGGCCGGTTGAAGGTTGTGCAGGTGATTGCCCTGCGCGGTAAGACCATTCCTGAGGCACAAGTCACGAAAATTGTCAAAGTGTTGACCGGAAGTGGGAACCGCACCATATCGTCCCACACGAACAAGGGTGGCTATCTGCGCGAGGTCGGCAAAATTGCCGGCAACAACGAGATTGTCATCTACCGCAAGGGGAGTGTCATCCGGGGGGTTGTTATAACCCTCGGATGAGGCGGAAGTGCCGGGCGTGTTCGGCCCTGTGGTTCTTCGCTCGGTGGCCGTACAGGCCCAATTCAACATTGACACGTGCGGGATATTCCTCCATCCTCCGCAGGTGGTGCTACGAAAGTACTTTGTTTAACGGGAGATGCAATGATAGCTACCCCCCCCCGGCATGTTGTTGCCATCGCACTTGCAGTGCTGGTCTTCGGCGTTGTGCCGACGCAGGTGCACGCCATAGACCCCCGCTTTGAGCTGGATCCGCGCCTTCTCGACAAAGCCGCTGAGCCACCTGCAGGGGATCGCCAGGGACGGACTGTCCGCAAAGCGGAGCGTCCGGCCACCGGCATGTCAGACTATACCGTCAGGCCTGGCGACCACGTCTTCAAGATCCTCATGAAGGAGTACGGTCTCTCCAACGCCGAGTCCGAGGCCCTTATCCCCGAAGTAAAGCGACTCAACGGGATCTCTGACATTAGAAGGCTTCGGCCGGGACAGTCGATCCGGATTCCGCTGGCCCAGCGGCGCGGACAAGGGGCCGTAGCTGAACGGAGTGCACCGAAAGCAACACGTGGGGCGCCTTCGCGGTCTGAAGGCTCTGACCCGGTTTCCGCTGCGAAAGCCGGGGGTGGCGAGAGGCCTTCAGGCCACTCCATGCGGATGATGAGCGTCGCAGGGGAGCGGGAGCCTGCAGGCATCGAAACGGTGCGTCAGGTATGGGGCGGTCTCGTTTCTTCTCAGCCCGTCTCTTCCGGGCCGGTCGCCATCAAGGACAAGAACTTCTCCCTTTCCCTCGATCCTGAATCCTTCCCGTCGTTCCCTGCGGCCGACGGGGGAAGGGTGCTCGTGGATGCCGGGGGAAAGATTCCCCCCCTCGTGAGATCCCTCATCGAGGAGAAGGATCCGTCAATCCGCATCGTCTCTGAGGACCCGCGCAACCGCAAGCGCTTTATGGCATCCCTTCTCACGGGGGCTCGCTTCTATTCGGTGGAGGAGGACGTTTCCCTCTCATTCGGTGCCGATCCCAAGCTGACGGTGAACGCCGATTTCAAGATCGAAAAGACCCCCGAAAGCGTCCTGCATCACGACGTGGTGTTGATGAACGTCGAGGAGTACCGGCGGGGCATGCCGCCTTCCCTGGTTCAGTTTCTCCGCCGCGAGGGGTTCCAGGTCATGGAGCCTTTTCCTGCACGGGAAGATGCACCGCCACGGGGCGGGCGAACTCTCCACCAGATCACGGCCCATGAGACCCGGGGGATCGTCGATGGGCTCCTGCGGGCCTTCAATGTTCGCTATGAGACCGACCGCAGCGTTGAGCTCTACGGTATGGGGGACGGGGGGCTCAGGCTCGACGTGAGGGCAGACCGCTACTTCGAGGATGGGCGGGACCGTTACGTGGTGAGCTACTTTGACGGCGACCCGGTTTCCTATACCCTGACGCGACTTCTCGAGACGCGGGGCTATCGGGTGGTGGTCCTCGACCCGAAGGACGATTTCCGGAAGGTTTCCGAGAAACTCCTGGCGAGGTTGAGGCTTCCCGGGGTCTTTGCCCAGCACGATCTCCTTCCGCACCGGGACGCACCCTACGGCATCCAGATGTCGGGGGTCAGGATGCGCGGCCAGGGGGCGGGCGGGGAAACCGTCTTTCTCACCAACGCCGAGCTCGATCCGCTCTTCAGGGATCTCCTCGATTACAACGGCTACGCGGTCATTTCCTACTAACGAGGGTTCCAAGCGGACATGTCCCCAAAAAAGGTCGGCGAGATACTCATTGAAAATCGGCTGATTACCGAAGATCAGCTTCGGGAGGCCCTGGAACTCCAGAAGGTTTTCCCCGACCAGCCCGTCGGCCAACTCCTCTGCAAGCTCGGTTTTCTCTCCGAGAGCGAGCTCTCCTATATCCTGGAGCAGACCGGCAAGCGCCAGAAGCTGGGTGACATCCTTCTGCGCGAACGGCTCATCGACCAGGAGCGGCTCAATCAGGCCCGTGCCGCTGCCAAGAGGGACGGCATCCCTTTAGACAAGGCCCTTCGCAAGCTCCGCATCGTCGAGGAGGAGCCCCTTGCCAAGGCGATAGCCGTCCAGTATGACCTTTCCTTCGTTCACATCAACACCCTCGAGATCGAACCGGAGCTTGCCCGGTACATCAATCCGTCCTACGCCCAGAAGCAGCGGATCGTTCCCATCTCCAAGATCGGCAATACCCTCACCCTGGCCATGGCCAACCCGATCAAGCTCCACGATCTGAAGGAGCTTGAACAGAGCATCCGGGCGCGGATTATTCCCGTGATCGCCGTGGAGAGCGAGATCCTCAAGGCCCAGCAGCGCCTCTATCGAACGGCCACCAGTCAGACCCATTCCTTCGATGAAGCAGACCTGGAGATCGAGCCGGGGAGTATCACGGAAATCCTGGGCTCCACCGTTGAGGATGAACCGGACATCGAGGACGAAGTCCGGAAGGTGACTGAGCGTGACAGCATCATTGTGAAGCTCGTCAACAAGATCATCTTCGATGCCCACCAAAACCGCGCCTCCGACATCCACATCGAGCCCTATCACGGCAAGAACGACGTCATTGTCCGGATGCGCGTGGATGGACGGTGCAAGATTTACCAGCGCATACCCTACCGCTACAAGTACGCGATCCCTTCCCGCCTCAAGATCATGGCTGACCTCGACATTGCCGAGAAGCGCAAGCCTCAGGACGGAAAGATCAATTTCAAGAAGTTCGGCCCCCTCGACATGGAGCTCCGCATTGCCACCATGCCCACCGCCGGTGGGCTCGAGGATGTGGTGATCCGGCTCGTCAATACCGGTGAGACCTACTCCTTCGACAAGCTCGGCCTGACCGAGCGGAACATGCGCATTTTCAGTGAGGCCGTGACCAAGCCCTACGGACTGGTCCTGGTGGTGGGGCCCACGGGGAGTGGCAAGACCACCACGCTCCATTCAGCAATATCCCGAATCAATCGCCCCGAGGTGAAGATCTGGACCGCCGAGGACCCGGTGGAGATTACCCAGAAGGGGCTTCGGCAGGTGCAGGTGAATCCCCGGATCGGCCTCACCTTCCCGGTGGCGCTCCGGTCGTTCCTGCGTCTCGATCCCGATGTCATCATGGTGGGGGAGATGCGGGACGAAGAGACCGCCTCCATCGCCGTGGAGGCCTCCCTTACCGGGCACCTGGTACTTTCCACGCTCCATACCAACTCGGCCCCCGAGACCGTTACCCGCCTTCTGGAGATCGGACTCGACCCCTTCAGTTTCTCCGACTCTCTCATCTGCATCGTGGCCCAGCGCCTTGCCCGGCGGCTCTGTGAGGAGTGTCGCGAAATCTACCGTCCCGACAGGCAGGAGCTGGCAGAGATAATCGAGGAGTTCGGCGAGGAGCAGTTTGCCGCCACGGGGCTTGTGGGCAACGAGCTCGTCCTTGCCCGGTCCGTGGGGTGTCCTGTCTGCGGTCAGACCGGGTACCGCGGCCGTCTCGGCATTCATGAGGTCCTTGAATGTACCGACGGCATGAAGAGCCTTATCAAGAAGCGGTCTGAAACCGAGCTTATCCGTCGCCTGGCCATGGACGAGGGGATGACCACTCTCCGGCAGGACGGTATCCTTAAGGTTTTTCAGGGGCTCACCGACATCCACGAGGTGCGTAAGGTCTGTCTAAAATGACGTTTGTGTAAACCAGAAAAAGTTTGCGTTTTAGCCCCCTTTGCTATAGAGTACCCCCTCCACGGCATGTCCGCTAACTCCCCACCTGGACGGTCCCAAGCGCACCATGAAAACGCTCCAAGAGCTGCGACGCGATATAGACGCCATTGACGATGAGATTCTTGCTCTTCTTAACCGTCGATCCGAGCTGGCCATAGAGGTCGGCAAGGTCAAGGCGGTGGAAAACCGTGATTTCCATGCCCCGAGTCGGGAGCGAGAGATCTACGAGCGGCTCAAAGCCGCAAATCCGGGCCCCTTTCCGAGCGAGGCAATCCGGAACGTTTTCAAGGAAATCATATCAGCCTCCCTCTCCCTTGAGGCGCCGATGCAGGTTGCCTTTCTCGGCCCCAAGGCGACGTTCACCCACCTTGCCTCCATGCAGCATTTCGGACTGTCGGCGGAGCTCGTCCCACAGAAGTCGATCCCTGCGGTATTTGAAGAGGTTGGCAAGGGCCGGGTCCTCTATGGCGTGGTGCCGGTGGAGAATTCCACTGAAGGGATGGTCTCCCACACCCTCGACATGTTCATGGAGAGCGATCTCAAGATCAATGCCGAGATTCTCCTGGAGGTTTCCCATGATCTCCTCTCCCGCACCGGCCGCCTGGAGGACGTGAAGAAGGTCTACTCTCATCCCCAGGCCATTGCCCAGTGCCGCAACTGGCTCGACGAGAACCTACCGGGAGTGCCGGTGGTGGATGTGGCTTCCACGGCTCTTGCGGCCCAGATCGTCGGAGACGATTACACCGCAGCCGCCATTGCCAGCGAGTTTGCAGCATCACTTTATGAGTTAAAGGTGGTGCGGAAGCGGATCGAGGATCAGGTCAACAACTTCACCCGGTTCCTCGTCGTGGGGCGGAAGGTGGCTGAGCGGTGCGGTGACGACAAGACGTCCCTCATGTTTTCGGTGAAAGACGAGCCGGGAATTCTCCACCGGATGCTGGAACCCTTTGCCAAACGGGGGGTTAACCTTTCCAAGATCGAGTCGCGTCCTCTCAAGAAGAAAGCGTGGGAGTACATTTTTTTCCTCGATCTGGTCGGACACATTTCCGATCCGGTGGTGGCCGAGGCCGTCCAGGAGTTGAAGAATTACTGCCAGTTTGTCAAGATCCTCGGATCGTATCCCCGGGCGAAATAATAGTTTGAGAGATATGCCCCTTATCAGTCGGCTGGCCATAATCGGTGTTGGTCTCATCGGCGGCTCCCTGGCCCGCATCCTGCGGGAGAAGGGGCACGTGGGCGAGATCGTCGGGATCGGGCGTGGCGAAGCGAATCTGCAAAAGGCGGTTGAACTTGGAGTCATTGACCGGTATTCCCTCGATCCGGTCACCGGCGTAGAGGGCGCCGACCTCGTCTTTCTGTCCACGCCGGTTTGCTCCATTCCTGCTATAACCGCCGAGATCGCTTCCCATCTGGCTCCCGGTTGTGTTGTGACCGACGGCGGAAGCGTGAAGGAGGAGATTGTTGCCGCCTGTGAGCCCCTCATGCCGACCGGGGTCCATTTTGTCGGTGGACATCCCATCGCCGGCACTGAGCACTCGGGGGTTGAGGCGTCGTTCTCCTCTCTCTATGTGGGTAAGCGCTGCATCGTGACCCCCACCCCCCGTACCGACAGCGATGCCCTTGCGAAGGTCGTGCGGATGTGGGAAGTGGCCGGCTCCGAAGTGGTTATCATGGACACGGAGAAGCATGACCGGGTGGTTGCCGCCATTTCCCATCTCCCCCATATGGTCGCCTACGCCCTCGTGAATGCCGTTGATGGCTATGACCGTTTTGAGGAGAGCATTCTTCGCTACTCCGCCGGCGGTTTCCGCGACTTTACCCGGATCGCCTCTTCGGACCCGGCCATGTGGCGTGATATCGCCCTCATGAACCGGGAGGCGGTCATTGAGATGATGGACCATTTTGCCCTTTACCTGGACAGGCTCCGGGAGCTGGTGGCAGCGGCCGACGGCCCTGGGCTCGAGCGATTTTTCCGCGAATCGAAGGAAAGCAGGGACGCAATACTGTAGGAAGGTGGCGTGGGGCTTTGAGCCGTGAAGAGTGCGACTCCTTTTCCCGGGCTTTCTGATCTCAGCCAAGGGGTGATCTGTGCAGAGTTATATCGTTCGGCCGTCCAAAGGGATCCGCGGCGAGATCGTCGTCCCCGGCGACAAATCCATATCACACCGCTCCATCATGCTCGGTTCCATCGCCCGCGGCGAGACGACAGTATGCGGTTTTCTCAGGGGCGAGGACAATATTGCCACCCTGAATGCCTTTCGGGCCATGGGTGTTGTGATCAATGACGACGGCGAGACGCTCCGCATTGAGGGAAAGGGGCTCCGCGGTCTTGCAGAGCCGACGAACGTGCTCGACTGCGGTAACTCTGGGACCTCCATGCGGCTTCTGACCGGCCTTTTGTCTCCCCAGCGGTTCTATGCGGTCCTGTCCGGCGACCGCTACCTGCGCCGCCGGCCCATGCGGCGGGTGGTTGAACCTCTTGGGCAGATGGGCGCATGCATCTTTGGCCGCGAGGGTGGGGAGAAGGCGCCCCTAACGATTGTAGGAAGCGATCTGACCGGGATCAGTTATGACTCGCCGGTGGCAAGCGCTCAGGTGAAGTCAGCCCTCATGCTGGCTGGGCTCTATGCCGCAGGCGAGACGCGGGTCACCGAACCCCATCTCTCAAGGGATCACTCGGAGAGGATGTTCCGCCACTTTGGCGCCGACATCGAATCCGGTCCTGCTGGGGTCGTTGTCCGCGGGGGGAGAGAACTGGAGGGGCGAGACATCGTCGTACCGGGAGATATCTCGTCTGCCGCCTTCTTTATGGTGGCAGCCCTCATAGTCCCCGGTTCCGAGCTTCTCATCCGGGGGGTAGGGGTGAACCCGACCCGCACCGGCATCATCGACATCCTGACCACTATGGGAGGCTCTCTGGAGTTGCTCGATCAGCGGGAGGTTTCCGGCGAGCCGGTTGCCGACTTGCTGATCCGGTCGTCGCGTCTCAAGGGGATCGAGATTGCCGGTGAGGTGGTGACCCGGGCCATTGACGAATTCCCGGTTATTTGCGTCGCTGCCGCCTTGGCCGAGGGGCGCACCGTCGTCCGGGAGGCCCGGGAACTCCGCGTCAAGGAAACAGACCGGATTGCAGCCATGGCCACTAACCTCCGTGCGGTAGGCGTGACGGTGACGGAAACCGAAGACGGGATGGAGATCGAGGGGGCCGAGCGGATTGCCGGGGGGACTCTGGAGAGTTTTGGTGACCACCGTATCGCCATGTCGATGCTCGTTGCCGGCCTTGCGGCCACGGCGGAGATAACCGTTAGCGACACGGAGTGCATCGGTACCTCCTTTCCTACCTTCTTCCCCCTGCTCGAAAGGGTTACGGTTCTGTGAGGGGCGGGGGGAGGCAGGGGCTCATCATTGCCATCGACGGTCCCTCCGGGGCCGGGAAGAGCACGATCACGAAGCTTCTTGCCGACCGGCTCGGCTATGTCCACATTGATACCGGAGCCATGTTCCGAGCCGTGGCCCTGGCTGTCAAGCGGGCCGGCCTGGACGGGACCGACGACGATTCATTGCAGCGGCTGTGCCGTGGGATAGAGATTCACTTTCTGCGGAACAATGGTTGCTGCCGGGTCGTCACCAACGGTGAGGATGTGACTGAAGCCATCAGGACTCCGGAGATCAGCGCCCTGACGTCGGCCATTTCAGCCCGGAAGGTGGTGCGTGATTTTCTCCTGACTCTCCAGCGCAGCATGGGGAATGAGGGGGGGGTAATCCTTGAGGGTCGGGACATCGGCACCGTTGTTTTCCCCGATGCTGACGTGAAGTTTTTTCTCTCAGCGTCGGTTGAGGAGCGGGGGCGGCGTCGGTGGCTCGAGTTGAAGGGCAAGGGTGAAGATGTCTCCCTGGAGGAGACGGTTAAGGCCGTGGCCATACGGGACGAGCAGGATTCCGGGCGTGAACATGCCCCGCTCAGGCGTGCCGATGACGCAATAGACATCGATTCGACGGGCCTTTCCATCGACGAGGTGATCACCCGTATGGAGGGGGCGGTCCGCGAAAGGGAGCGGCTGGTCGGCATGGCCAGGAGCTGAACCACTTCTCAAATACCAACGACCTACGGGAGTCCCGAGCATATGGAAATAATCCTTGCCAAGCGGGCCGGGTTCTGCTTCGGCGTCAAGCGGGCTACCCAGATGGCCTTCGAGGCGGCCGAAAAGGGGGGGGAAACCTACTCCCTTGGTCCCATCATCCACTCGCCCCAAGTGGTAAACCGGCTGGAGGAGATGGGGGTCACGGTTCTCAAGAGCCTCGACGACCTCGCCAGTGGGACTATCATTATCCGCTCCCATGGGGTGACCTTCGAGGAGTTGGAGGAAGCAGTCCGGAAGCAGCTCGAGGTTGTCGATGCCACCTGTCCCTTTGTCAAGAAGGCCCAGGAGAACGTTCAAAGTCTCTCCGCGGCCGGCTACGACGTGGTGGTCGTGGGTGATGCCGACCACCCCGAGGTTCAGGGGATCGTCTCCTTCGCAAAGGGGAAAGTCTATGTGGTCGGTTCGGGGGACGAGGCGGCGCGACTGCCGAAAATGAAGAAAGTCGGCATCGTTGCGCAGACCACCCAGTCCTTCGAGAACCTCAAGCTCGTGGTCCTCGAATGTCTCCTTAAGGGGGGCGAAATCCGCGTTTTCAACACCATCTGCGACGCGACGTCCGTGCGGCAGCAAGAGGCGATGACCTTGGCCCGCGAGGTGGACTGCATGATTGTTATCGGCGGCTACAACAGCGCCAATACCAAGCGGCTCGCCGAGGTCTGCGCGGAATTTCAGCCCCGGACCCATCACATCGAGACTGCTCATGAGATCGACCCTGCCTGGTTTGAGGGGGTGAACCGGGTGGGAGTTACTGCCGGAGCGTCAACTCCCAAGTGGCTCATCGATGAGGTGATCGAACGGGTCCGGGATTTTGATTGTACTAAAACCACTTGAGTTTTCAAATAGATATGTGTTACGTTTGCATATCCTAATCCACAAACGATTCAGGGAGGCCAGCTTTAATGAGTGAAGACAAGGGTGTGAAAAACCGCAACGCCATGACGATCAAGCGATTCGTCGATGTGGAGGAGGATGCGGAGCACGGAGGGTCGGGCGAGTTCGCCGAGCTTTTCCAGGAGAGTATCAAGCAGCACCATGTGGGTGAAGTTGTCAAGGGGAAGGTAGTGCATATCAGCAATGAGTACGTGCTGGTCGACATCGGCTACAAGTCCGAGGGGTGCATTTCCATCGATGAGTTCCTTGACGAAGATGGCAATATGACCGTGAAGGTTGGCGACGAGGTAAAGGCTCTCTTCGAACGCAAGGAGAACCAGAAGGGGTACGCGGTTCTCTCCCGGCGTAAGGCCGAGCGGTTGGCAGTCTGGGATGTCATAGACGAAGCCGGCGGTGAGGGTGGCATCATCGAAGGGAAGATCACTGGCAAGGTAAAGGGTGGGCTTACCGTCGATATTGGTGTGCAGGCATTCCTTCCCGCTTCTCAGGTCGATCTCCGGCCGGGGGGTAACCTCGACAAGTACATCGGGATTACTGATCGGTTCAAGGTTCTTAAGCTCAACAAAAAGCGGGGCAACATTGTCCTCTCGCGCCGGGTTCTCATGGAGGAGGAGCGGGAGTCGTCGCGCAGCGAGACTCTTGCCAATCTCGCCGAAGGGCAACTCCGTGAAGGGGTGGTCAAGAATATTACCGATTATGGCGCGTTCGTCGACATCGGCGGTGTTGACGGTCTGCTTCACGTAACCGATATGTCATGGGGCCGGCTCGGGCATCCCTCGGAGATGCTCAAGCCCGGCGACAAGTTGACGGTAAAGGTTCTCAAGTACGATCAGGAAAAGGGGAAAATATCCCTTGGTCTCAAGCAGGCTACCCCCGATCCCTGGGTCTTGGTGGAGAAGAAGTACACCCCCGGCGACCGGGTGAAGGGGAAGGTGGTCAGCCTGACCGATTATGGCGCGTTCATCGCCCTTGAGGAAGGGGTTGAAGGGCTCGTCCATGTCTCCGAGATGTCGTGGACCCGCAGACTGCGTCATCCTTCCGAGATTCTCACGGTGGGCGACGAGGTGGAGACGGTGGTCTTGGGCGTTGACTTGGGCAACCGCCGCATCTCCCTTGGCCTCAAGCAGGTGCAGGTGAACCCCTGGACGCAACTGGAGGAGAAGTACCCGGTAGGCACCAAGCTTGAGGGGCAGATCAAGAGCATCACCGACTTCGGCGTTTTCATCGGCATCGAAGACGGGATTGACGGACTCGTCCATGTCTCGGACATCTCCTGGACCAAGCGGATCAAGCACCCGGGTGAAGTCTTCACCAAGGGGCAAACCGTCCAGGCGGTTGTGCTGAACATCGATCCCGAGAACGAGCGGCTCTCCCTTGGCATCAAGCAGCTCCTGCTCGACCCCTGGAGCGAGATTCCGGTCAAATATCGTCCCGGCACCCGGGTTCGCGGCAAGGTGACGTCGGTGACCGATTTCGGCGTCTTCCTGGAGATTGAGGAGGGGATCGAAGGGCTCATCCACGTGTCCGAGCTGTCCCGGGAGAAGGTGGCTTCTCCGAAGGAATTCGCCAATGTCGGTGACGAACTTGATGCGGTTGTTTTAAGTGTTGACGAGTCGGAAAAGAAGATTGCCCTTTCCATCAAGTCTCTTCAGGCGGCTACCGAGAAGGCAGAGCTCGAGTCGTACATGCAGGCTCAGGGTGAGGCCACGTCCAATCTTGGCGAACTTCTCCGGGTAGGGCTCCGGAAAAATGGCGACGGAAACGACTAGTGGCGCCGGTGCTGTTACTGTGAATGAGCATGAGCCAGCCGGGTATTCTGTCCCGGCGGAACTTCCGCAGGAGGGGGGCGGGCCCTTGGGCCCGGCTCACGGAACCATGCAGCAAGGAGTGCACGAATGACTAAAAGTGAACTGGTTGAACAGTTGGCAGAGAAGAATACGTGGCTGACCCGCAAGGATTCGGAGATGATAGTTAATCTTGTCTTCGACAGCATCAGTGACGCGCTCAAGCGGGGCGAGAAGGTCGAGATCCGTGGCTTTGGCAGTTTCACCGTTCGCGAGCGCGGCGCCCGCGAAGCGAGAAACCCCAAGAGCGGTGATGTGGTGAAGATCCCCGCCAAGAAAACGCCGTTCTTCAAGACCGGCAAGGAGCTTCGCGAGCGGGTAAACGTCAAGGAAGAGTAGATTCCTTTGGCCCGGATGGTGGAATTGGTAGACACAAGGGACTTAAAATCCCTCGACACTTAGTGTTGTGCCGGTTCGACCCCGGCTCCGGGCACCAACAGGTTGGAGCAAAGGGGCTTGGCCATCAGTGGCTGAGCCCCTTCTTCTTTTGGATGGGGGCGATGACCGACGACCGACTGAAAAGACTCCTGCACCGTTTTGCTGCCGCGGCCGAGGCCCACGCTGCCGCCATTGAGGCCATGGACGAGGCTACGGCGAACCGGCATGCTTTTATGCTCCAGGGGCTGTATCGTGAAATAGTGCTAAAGGGGGACGCGGGGAGAGAGGAGCTCCTCGCCCTTGCCGACAGCAGCCGCAAGGATGTGGCCGGGATGGCGGCGGTGTACTCGCTCCGCTACTGTCCCGAGCTTGCCGTTGCCGTGCTCCGCAGGCTTTCCGCCGAGGCAGGGCTGCTCGGGTTCCGGGCAAGCATGGCCCTGGAACGGTGGGAACGGGGGGAGTGGGATCTTGAGTGAGGGATTCTATAGTTGACAGTTTTTGTAAGGTATGGTACCTCAAAAACAGGTGTTTATAAGTGAAGCGAGTGTCCGCCTGTGAGGCAGGCACTCGTTCTGTTTCCACTCCCGAGAAGGGGGCTCCGTCCCCGGGAAGGATTGCCGATGTTTGCACGACTGCACGAGGATATCCAATCGGTTAAGGATCGAGATCCTGCTGCCCGCAGCAGCGTTGAAGTCTTTTTCTGCTACCCAGGCCTCCACGCCATCTGGTTTCATCGGGTGGCCCACTGGTTCTGGATACGCAACTTTTTCTTCCTCGGCCGCTTCCTGTCGCATGTGGGGCGTTTCTGTACCGGCATCGAGATCCATCCCGGCGCAACCATTGGCCGACGGCTCTTCATCGACCACGGCATGGGGGTGGTGATCGGCGAGACGGCCGAGATCGGGGACGATGTCACCATTTACCACGGTGTCACCCTCGGCGGGGTGAGCCTGGAGAAAAAGAAGCGTCACCCCACCGTAGAGAGCAATGCGGTTATTGGTTCCGGAGCGAAGGTGCTCGGCCCCTTTACCGTGGGGGCGGGCGCGAAGATCGGCTCCAACTCGGTGGTGGTCAAGGAGGTGCCGGCTAATGCGACGGTGGTCGGCATTCCGGGCCGGGTGGTCATGGCCGCCGAGGAGCCGAGCAAGAAGGCCGATTTCGAGCACGGCAAGCTTCCCGACCCGGAGGCAAAGGCCATATCATGCCTCTTCGATCAGTTGCGGGAGCTGGAGCGCAAGTACGCGGATCTTGCGGATGAACACGCGACGCTCAAGCGCCGGGTGGAGGCCGGAAAGTAGGAGAGGCGGGTTATGCGGCTTTCGACACGGGCACAGTATGCAGTGCGGGCCATGGTGGACCTTTCCCTCCACTCGGAGGGCCGTCCGGTTTCTCTGAAGGATATCGCCCTGCGGGAGGATATCCCGCTCAGCTATCTGGAGCAGCTCTTTAACCGGCTCCGGCGGGGCTCTATTGTGGAGAGCGTGCGGGGGCCCGGCGGGGGCTACCTCCTTTCCCGGGAGAGTTCGGCGATCCGGGTAGGAGAGATTGTGGCGACGGTGGAGGAACCCCTGACGCCGGTTTCGTGCATGGACAAGGGGAAGGGGCGTTGCACTCGGACGGCGGCCTGCACCACCCACAACGTCTGGGAGATGCTTGGCGAGAGGATCAGGACTTTCCTCGACTCCATTACCCTGGCGGATCTGGTGAACGAGGCTCGGGGGCGCGGGAATGGCGAGTGAGGCGGTCAGGAGCGAGAAGCGACGGAATAGGGGCGGGACCGCCCGCTCTTGAGATGGCATGATGATCTACTTGGACCACAATGCGACGACGCCGGTCCACCCTGATGTGGTGGAGGCGTTGTTGCCGTTTTTGCAGGGGAAGTTCGGCAATCCGTCGAGCATTCACTGGGCCGGCAGGGCCGTGAAGGGGGCGGTGGAGGAGGCCCGGGAGCAGGTGGCGGCCCTCGTGGGGTGCGAACCGGGGGAGGTGGTCTTTACCGCCTCGGGCACCGAGGCCGACAACATGGCGATCAAGGGGGTCGCTGCTGCCCTGAGGGGACGCGGGAACCACATCATCACTACCCGTGTTGAGCACCCTGCCGTGACCAGCGCCTGCGGCTACCTGGAGCTTCAGGGCTTCGAGGTGACCTGGCTCGAGGTGGACCGGGACGGCCTCCTGGACCCGGAGCGGTTGGAAGCGGCCATTACCGACCGGACCATCCTCATCTCGGCCATGGCTGCCAACAACGAGACCGGTATCCTCTTTCCCATACGTGAGATTGGCGAGATTGCCGCGCGGCGCCGTGTTTACCTCCATTGCGACGGCGTGCAGGCGGCCGGAAAGATCCCCCTCTCTGTCCGGGATGACGGCATCTCGTTTCTGGCCCTTTCGGGCCACAAGCTCAATGCCCCCAAGGGGGTAGGGGCGCTGGTGGTGAGACGCGGGGTGAAGTGCCATCCGCTGATCCACGGCGGCTCCCAGGAGCGCAACCGCCGGGGGGGGACCGAGAACGTGGCCGGCATCGTGGCCTTCGGCAAGGCTTGTGCCATCGCCCGTGAAACCATGACCCGCGAAATGGGGCGGCTCAAGGGCTTGCGGGACCAGCTGGAAGAGGGAATCATTGCCCGGATCTCCGGCGCCCGGGTGAACGGCCATCGGGAACGGCGCCTCCCCACCACCACCAACATCACCATTCCCGGCGTGGGGGCCGATACGCTCCTCATGGCCCTCGACCTGGAGGGGATTGCCGCCTCTTCGGGTGCCGCGTGCAGTTCCGGAACCCTCAAGCTCTCGCCGGTCCTTGACGCCATGGGACGGACTCCCGAGGAGGCCAAGGGGTCGGTTCGGTTCTCCCTGGGAAGGGGAAACACCGACGAGGAGATAGACCGGGTGCTGGCGGTTTTGCCGGCTATCGTGGCCCGGCTGCGGGGAGAATCATGACGGAGTTTACGAAAAAACGGATTGTCGTCGCCATGAGCGGCGGGGTCGATTCGTCGGTGACGGCGGCCCTCCTGAAGGAGGAGGGGCACGAGGTCATCGGCATCTCCATGCAGGTCTGGGATTACGCGAAATTCACCGCTTCGGAGGGGGAGAAGTTCGATACCTGTTGCTCCCTGGACGATATCCATGACGCCCGGCGGGTGGCGGAACAGATCGACATCCCCTTCTACGTGGTGAACTTCGAGGAGGAGTTCCAGCGGCTCGTTATCGACGACTTCGTGGATGAATACTTCCGGGGGCGCACGCCGAACCCGTGCGTGCGGTGCAACCAGCGGGTGAAGTTCGAGCTTCTGCTCTTGAAGGCGCGGGAGCTGGGGGCCGACTTTCTGGCCACCGGTCACTATGCCCGGACCGAGCGGGGAGACGACGGGCAGTTCCATCTCCTGCGGGGGCGAGACCCCGGCAAGGACCAGAGCTACTTCCTCTTCACCCTGACCCAGGACCAGCTCGCCCGGGTCCTCTTTCCCCTGGGGGGGATGACCAAGCCCGAAGTCCGCCAGCTTGCTGCCCGGTTTGGCCTGCGGGTGGCCGAGAAGGGGGAGAGTCAGGAGATCTGCTTCGTCCCCGACAACGACTACGTCCGTTTCCTGGAGGAGGAGCGGGGGGCGGGACTCATGCCGGGGGAGATCGTCGACCGGGCCGGAAATGTCCTCGGCCGCCACGATGGCACCTACCGCTACACGGTGGGGCAGCGCCGGGGGCTCGGAATTGCCCACCCCCATCCCCTCTATGTGGTCGGGGTCGATGCGGAGCGGCGGCAGGTGATCGTCGGGCCGAAGGAGGACCTTCTGGCCTCCGGGCTCATGGCAACGAACCTGACGTGGGTAATCCCTCCTGTCAAAGAGACGATTGAGGCCGCGTGCAAGATCCGTTACCGGCACCATCCCGTCCCCTGCACGGTGACGGTACTCCCCGGCAACCGGGCCGAGGTCCGGTTCGGGGAACCGGAGAAATCAGTCACGCCCGGGCAGGCAGTCGTTTTTTACGCTGGCGACGAGGTGCTGGGAGGCGGCTGGATCGACACGGCGGTGAACGGAGAGTAGGAACAGGGAGCGGAAGAGAGATTCATGCAGAGAGTGGCGATTTCAACCTTAGGGTGCAAGATCAACCAGTTCGAGTCGGCAGCCATGACCGAGAGCCTCGGGAAGGAGGGGTTCCGGGTGGTCCCCTTCGATGAGGATGCCGACGTGTACGTGATCAACACCTGTACCGTAACGGCAAAAACCGACGCCGAGTCGCGGCGGCTGATCCGGCGGGCCCTGCGCCGGAATCCGGAGGCCCGGGTGGTGGTGACCGGCTGTTATGCCCAGGTGGCCCCTGACGCGGTCAAGGACCTCCCCGGCGTGGCCCTCGTGGTGGGGAACAGCGAGAAAAAGAGCATTGTCGAGCTTCTGCGGGATGCGGCGCCGGCGGACAAGGTCGTGGTTTCGGACATCTCCCGGGAGCGGACCACGGAGGGGCTTCGGCTCGAAAGCTTTGCCGAGCACACCCGGGCCTTTCTCCAGGTGCAGAACGGCTGCGACGCCTTCTGCTCCTACTGCATCGTCCCCTATGCCCGGGGGCGGAGCCGGAGTGTCCCCTTGGATGAGGCCCTCGGAGGGATCAGGGCCTTTGCCGCCCAGGGGTTCCGGGAGGTGGTGCTGACCGGCATCCACCTGGGGGCCTACGGCCTTGACCTGGAACCGCCGTCGAGCCTCCTGGCGCTCTTGGAGGCTGCCGAGGCGGAGGCTGCGGTGCCGCGGCTCCGGGTCGGGTCGGTGGAGCCCAATGAGTTGACCGACGACCTTATCTCCTTCCTGGCTCGGTCGGCCATTGCCTGCCCCCACCTCCACATTCCGCTCCAGAGCGGCGACGACCGGGTGCTTGAGCGGATGGGGCGTCGCTATACGGCGGAGTTCTTCCGGGAGCGGGTGGGAAGACTCGTGGCAGCGGTTCCCGGCATCTTCATCGGCTGCGACGTCATTGCCGGGTTTCCGGGTGAGACTGAGGAAGAGTTCGCGAACACCGTCCGCCTCATCGGTGAGCTTCCGGTGGCTTCCCTCCACGTCTTCCCCTACTCCCGGCGTGAGGGGACGGCGGCGGCGCGGATGACGGGGCAGGTGGACGGGAAGGTTGTCCGTGCCCGGGCCGAGGCTCTGCGGGGCCTGGGCGAGGGGAAGAAGCGGGCATTCTGCGAGGGGGTTGTGGGGCGGGAGCTGGCGGTTCTGGTGCAGAGCCGGGGCCAGGACGGCGAGGTCGTCGGGCTCTCGCGCAACTACCTTCCGGTCCGGGTGCCCGACTATACGGGCGAGATGAATGTTGAGGTGACGGTGCAGGTCACCAGGGTGACCGCAGACGGGGTGCGGGGAGTCATCCGAGGGTGAAGTAGAAAGTGGCGCCCTTCCCCTCTTCGGCCTCTGCCCAGACCCGCCCGCCATGGCGGTGGACGATCCGCTGGACCGTGGCGAGCCCGATGCCTATTCCCTCGAACTCTTCGGTACGGTGTATCCGCTGGAACGGGGTAAAAAGGCGGCCGGCGTAGCGCATGTCGAAGCCGGCGCCGTTGTCGCGCACAAAGTAGGCTGTCCTTCCCTCCTTTTCGACGGAGCCGAATTCGATCTCGGCCTCCTCCCGCTTCGCCGTGTACTTCCAGGCATTGCTCAAGAGATTTTCCACTACAGAGCGCAGAAGTCGCTGGTCGCCGGAGACGCTGATCCCGTCGGCAATCCGGATGGTTACCCCGACGCGCTCGGGATGAATGTAGCGGAGTTCCTGCGCTATGGTGCGGGCGATGCCGGAGAGATCGGTCTGCTCCCGTGTCAGGGGCTCGCGTCCCAGGCGCGACAGGTTGAGGAGCGAATTGATCAGGCTGGCCATCCGCTGGCTTGCTTTCTGGACCCGTTGAAGGTAGTCGATCGCATGGGGCGGGAGCAGGTCTCCGCAATCATCCAGCACTGCCTTGCTGAAGCCGTCGATGATGGTCAGCGGTGCCCGCAGGTCGTGGGAGACGGAGAAGTTGAAGGCCTGCAGCTCCTGGTTAGCCGCCTCCAGTTGGGCGGTTCGCTCCTCAACCCGCTGCTCCAGTTCGGCGTTGAGCCGCCTCAGATCCTCTTCGGCCCGTTTTCGGCTCCGAAGTTCTTCCGCTTCCTTTAGGGCGCGCCGTACCGCAGATCCCAGGCGCCCCATGCTCCCCTTGAGAAGGAAGTCTGTGGCCCCCTTCCGGAGTATCTGCACGGCACGCTCCTCGCCCACGGTGCCGGAAATAACGATGAAGGGAGTGTCGGGACACCGCTCCCGCGCCAGTTCCAGCGCCTCGACTCCATCATAGCCGGGGATGCTCATGTCCGCCAGAATGAGGTCGAAGCCGGCCGGGACTTCCAGGGCATGGGCGAACCGCTTTCCGTCCTGCACCAGCGTTATCGAGCATGAAACTCCGTCGGCGGCGAGGTTCTCCCGCACCAGTTCTGCATCCATCGGATCATCCTCCAAGTGGAGAATCCGCAACGTCTCTTCCATCAGTTGCTCCCTGCCGTTAACGGCCGCAAACCGGCGGTTCGTTGATGACGGCCCAGAATATTCCCATCTCCTTCACGGCAGAAACGAATTCCTTGAATTCCACCGGCTTCACCACGTAGGCGTTCACGCCGTTGGCGTATCCCTCCACGAGATCGCATTCCTCGCGGGAGGAGGTGAGGATGACCACCGGCATCGTCCTGAGCGTCTCGTCGGTGCGGATGGCACGCAGCACCTCGTGGCCATCCACCTTGGGAAGCTTCAGATCCAGGAGGACGAGGACCGGATTACCAACGGGCCGATCCGCGTACCGACCGCGCCGGAAGAGGTAGTCGAGGGCCTCTTCGCCGTCTCGCACATGATCCACCTTGTTGGCGAGGTTGACCTCGCCGAGGGCTTCAAGGGTGAGTTCCGCATCGTAGGGGCTGTCCTCCACCAGTAGAATCCGTTTCAGTTCAACCATCATTGCGCTGCCTCCTTATCGGGGGGAAGGGATAGATAAAACGTGGCGCCGCCGTCGACGACCCCTTCGGCCCAGACGCGGCCCCCGTGGCGGTGGACGATCCGCCGCACGTTGGCGAGGCCGACGCCGGTCCCCTCGAAATCCTCCTGGCGGTGGAGACGCTGGAAGAGGCCGAACAGCTTCTCTGCGTAGCGCATGTCGAAGCCAACCCCGTTGTCCTTCACGAAGACGACCGGATTTCCTTCTTCGTCGCTGTAGCCGCCGATCTCGATCCGCGCCCGGTTTCGGACGCTGCTGAACTTGACGGCATTGTCGATCAGATTCTCGAAAACGAGTCGGATCATGGCCTCGTCACCACGGGCCGGGGGGAGCGTTCCGATCACCCACTCGATCTCTCTCCCCGCAGCGGCGGCCAGCCGGGACGTGATGACTTCCTGGACGATGCGGTGCAGGTCCAGGGGCGTCGCTATCATGTCGACCCGCCCCATGCGGGAGAAGGCAAGGAGGTCGTCGATGAGGTACCCCATCCGTTGGGTCGAGTCGGCGATCACGTCCAGATAGTGGAGACTTTTCTCGTCGAGTCCGGTGGCGTTGCGCTTGAGGAGCAGCTCCACGAATCCGGCAACGTGCCGCAGGGGTGCCCGCAGGTCGTGGGATACGGAGTAGGAGAAGGCCTCCAGTTCCTTGTTTGCCGCTTCGAGCTGGGCAGTCCGCTCCCGGACCCGGTCTTCCAGTTGGGCGGTGAGTCGGAGGATTTCCGCCTCGGCCGCTATTCTCTCGGTGATATCGATGACAATGGAATAAAGAAAATTGCGCCCTTCCATTACGATGGGTCCGGAGAAGACCTCCACGTCGCGGACGATTCCGTCGGCAAGCCGGTGCTTGAAGGTGAATTTGGAGCACTCCCAGGTATTGGCGCGGGCCATTTCCGAGGCGATGACCGTTGGTTCAGCCACATTGATCTGCGAGATATTCATCCGAGCCAGCTCTTCGGCGGGGATACCGTAGAAGCGGCACGCCGCCGGGTTGGCGTCCACAATGCTGCCGTCCTGCGGATCGATAAGCAGCATGACAGCGTGATTGCCCGTAAAGAAGCTCCGGTACCGCGCTTCGCTCTCCCGAAGGGCAGCAAGTGTCTTTTGCTCGTCGGTGATGTCCCGAACCATGGCCATGAGTGCGACGGATTCCCCCTTGTCGTCTCTGAGGGGGGTGTTGAACCATTCGCAGGTGATCGTGCGGCCGTCCTTCGTTATGTTCTCGTTGATGCCGTGCACGGTCTGATCGGCATCGAGCGAGGCCAGGAGAGCGTCAAGGTGGGGTCGGACCGATTCCGGTATAATGAGACCGTAGGGATCCTTCCCCGCCAGTTCGCTTTTCCCGTAGCCGAAGATCCGCTCGGCGGCCGGGTTGAGATCGATGACGGTTGGGTCGTGGGTCATAATAACACAGCCCACGGGCATACGATCAAACTGGAGTTGAAGGCGCCTCATGAGCATGTCACGCTCGGCCGCGAGCCGTTCGCGTTCCCGTCGGCCCGCCTCTTCGCGGGTGGACAGCCTCATGAGGTAGAGCCCTGCCGCGCACAGTCCCCCCGTGAGAAGAAAGGTGATCGTTCCCACCTCAAGGGCTGCCGTTTTCCAGGGGGCCAGGGCCGTGGAGCGGGAGAATGCGACCACGGCCGCCACCGGATAGGAGGGGGTGGCGGTAAAAGATGCAATCAGAGGGACGTTTTCCTCGAACAGCGCCCCGTGGACCGTACCCTCCCCCATGCGCGGCACCAGGTCGCGGAAGAGACTCGTTGGTGCCAGCGATGCGCCGATGCGTTTCGTTGGCTGCGATCCTTGTGCAAGTATGATCCCATCCCGCCGGGCAAGAAAAATCTCTCCCTCTTTCCCCACATGGATAGTGTCGTAAAAACGGGCAAGGGCAGACGCATCGACAATTGCCGCCACCACGCCGGCGAAGCTGCCGTCGGGTGAGGAAAGGCGCCTGCTGACGGGGATTATCCAGCGTCCCTGGGAAAACCCCACTTTCCCCATGACCGGGGCGCTTATGTGAAGTCCGGCGCCGGCGCCCCTGCTGTGGGTGCTGAAATATTCTCGGTCGCTCAAATCGACCTTTTCGGCCGAGGGAGTCCGCGACGTGAAGGCGACACGGCCGTTGCGGTCGAGAATCACAAAGGCGAGAACGTTCGAGGAAACCTGCAACCGGGCGACGAGGATGTCGTAAACTTTCAGCGGAGCAGCGTCAATGGGGTGCAGCGGCGCCACATCTCTCTCGACCCCCTGGAGGGCGGCGTCGATACGTTGGAACAGTTGCTCTGCGTGCATGGCGACGGCCGAGGAGAGGTTGTGGGTCTGTCGCTCCGCCGTTTCGATGGAAATACGCCGGTTGGACACGGTGGTGACCGCGAAGACTCCCAGGATGGAGACGACGACAATGACCAGGGCGGTGAAAATGGCGATGCTGCCCGTAAATATGGTGCCGGATCGCTGCGGCATTCTCTTTCATCTCCCCGGAAGGTCCGCCAAGGTGATTCTTAGTTGGAGATTATACCAGGCGAGGGAGAGGAAGACTCAGACGCGAGCCAGAAACTCCCTGACCCGTTCCACGTCCGCCATGTCGTGGAACTCCCGGAAACCGTCCACACCGTCCGGATCAAAGGCCCGGTAGTAGCGGGGCGGGGTGGTGTGGAGAGCGCGCAGCGCCTTGCCGGTGGCGTAGTCGTCGCTGGTGAGCCCCTGGGCCTGCTTCACCAGTCCCATCACGATGCTGAAGCCTAACTGGAAGAGTCGCTTCAGACGCTCACTGGCCAGGATGGCGGCGGCTTTCTCCTCGTCGTCGCCGGTCAGGAATTCGAGGGCGATGGTGAGATAGCCGTGAACCCGCTCGAAGATTCTCTGCATGGCTTCCTGGTCGTGGAGGGCGGCACCGTCGGCCACCAGGGCGCTGTTTACCAGATAGGTGAGCTCCTGGTTGATCTCCTCGGTGTCCGGTCGGGAGAGGAGGCGATTGAGGAGCGAGTCGGCAGCGCCCGCCCGGGCGGGGAGGTGCCGTGGTGTCGCCGCGGCGAACAGCTTCTTTCCCCCCTCCAGCGCGAAGGATGCCGGATCGAAGCGGGCGTAGAGGGACTGGGCCTCCTCCAGTTCCGGGAACCCCAGGTCGGCGAGCCTCCCCGAGCGGAAGCGGAAGGCGAGGTCTTCGAGCTCGTCCTCCAGTTCTCCCTTTATCCCCTCCATGAGACCCATGTAAAGCCTGCGGTCGTTGCGGAAGATGATGTCGATGAAGCTGCCGACGGTCCTGGCGTGCTTGTTGTTCTTGAAGGTGATGAAGTAGAGGTTGTCGAAGGAGTGGTCCCAGTCGGCGACCCGCTCCTCATCGGGGAGGAGCTCTCCGATTCCGCCGCCGACGCTGATCTCCTTCTCGAGCATGAGGAGGAGAAGCTCCAGGTCCAGGTGGGGGAGCTGCTCCACGAGCGCCGTCTCTCCCGCCTCCAGCAGGTGTCCGAGCCACTCGTAGGACTTTTCGGCGGTGAAGTTCCACTTGTCCCACAGCTCCATGTCGAGCATGAAGGTGCGCTGTTCGGGCGAAGCCAGTTCCCAGAGCTCCAGGGCGTCGGTCTCGCCGATCTCCTTGATGAGCCAGTAGAGTTCCTGCTCGGGGAGCGCCCGGGCAAGCTCCTTCGCCGCCGGATCGTTGAGGATGAGGTCCATCCGCTGTTTTGCCGGCAGTTCCCGCAGGGTGGTGATCTTGGCGGCCAGGGGAAGCGATGCGAAACCCTCGGCAGTGGCGGCCCGTTTCCGCCTCTCGCTGTCAAGACTTACGACGGTGGAACGTTCGGGTTCATTTCCCATTATGTGAAGACTCCTTTTTTCCTTTTCGTTTTGGCCGCGTTTCCATCTTGATCCGTGACCGTTTTACCCCCAGCGCCTTGCGGTAGGCGCAGTCGTCGTGGAGCCAGTGGAGTTCCCTGACCAGCTCTTCGGTCAGCTTGATGCACTCGGGGTTGATGTCGAAGCGGCGGTCGTAGATGACGCACCGGCGGGTGGCCACATCCAGGTAGCGGCACGGGGTTGCGGTGAAGAAGACAGTGCCGGAGTCATCCTCGATCTTTTCGAAGCAGCAGAGGCCGCATTGCTCGCAGAGGGACTCCCAGGCATCGTCGTGGTCGGTAGTCTCTTTCATGGGGGTGAGGATACCGGAACGGTTGCCGGCCTGTCAACGGATGATCCTTCGGGATCTTGGCTCTTAACCGGTGGTGATGACGCCATTACCGGGTACACTATGTTACAGCTGTGTAAATTTCTCGCCAATCTGCAGCAGGGAGCCCAGGGGAGATTGAAAACGCCCCACTGTCTGGTTAACTTATTCACAGAAACGGCGCGACGTGCGACATTTCAGTGCAAAAACCGCCGCGGGATATCCACCGGGAAGGAGGAGAGGGTGAAGCTCTATGTGATCCGTCATGGGGAGGCCATCGAACGGAGCGCCGCGGTGCGTGAGGAGGACCGCTGGCTTACCCCGTCGGGGCGGGACGAGTTCCGCGCAAACGCGCGATGCCTGGCGAAAAAGGGGATCGTTCCTGATTGCATCATTACAAGCCCCCTGGTGCGCGCGGTGCAGACCGCTGACATTCTTGCGGATGTTCTCGGCTTTGGCGGAGAGATTCGCGTATCCCAGGAACTGGCGCCGGGGTTTGGCGTAGAGGGGCTTTTTCGCCTGGCGGACGCTAACGGAACGCCTCGGAGCCTGGCGGTCGTGGGGCACGAGCCCGACCTGGGGGAGGTGGTGGCCCGTCTTCTTGGGATTGACGGGTCGCTCCCCCTCAAGAAAGGGGTCATCGTGGCCCTGAAGCTGGACCCTGGGCTCCCCGCTGTGCCGGCCCGGTTCCGGTGGCTGATCCAGCAGGGTAAAAAGCTCAGTGAGCTTCCCGGTCACGGTAAGGCCGGATGAAATGAACAAGGATGACCGATCACAGGGGAGGGAACGATATGAAGGATAGGATGAAAGAGCTTCAGAAAATCAAGGGGATCGGCGAGATCCTGGCCCGTCGCTTCGTGGAGGCAGGGTACGACACCGCTGCAAAGGTGGCTGAGGCGGGGGAGGATGCCCTGAAGGCCATCAAGGGGATCAATCCTCGGGCGATTTCGTCCATCATCTCCCAGGCAGCCGGATTTGCCGATGAGGGGGGCAAGGCGCGGGCAAAGCGGGTGGAGGAACTGAAGGCTGCGGCGGCGACCCTGAAGGACCAGGTGGAGGGGATTGCCCGCAGCGTCAGGGACCGCTTCACCGATGAGCTCCAGGGCAAGCGCGGCAAAAAGGTTGAGAAAGAGCTCCTCAAGATGGTGTCGGCCCTGGATCGGGTGGAAGGGAAGCTCGGCAAGCGGGTCAAGCGGGCCGGCAAGGGGCTTGCCAAGGCCGAGGAGCGTCTCGCCGGTCTCGCCGAACAGGGGGTCAAGGGGGTCGGCAAGGGTTTGAAAAAAGCCCGCAAATCCCTCAAAAGGGTCCTTTCCTGAACCCTGGAGCCGTACCATGACGATCACGGCCCGAACACCCCTCTGGGTCGCCGCACCGGCCCTTCTGGCCGCCCGGAGCGATGATTTCTTCGGCCGGTGGCGCAAGGTGCTGAAGAGCTTCGACCTGGAGGATATCCACGACCTGCGGGTTTCATCCCGGAGGCTGCGGGAAGGATGTGCCCTCTTCGCCCCCGTTTACCCGGGCAACCTCTCCGGGGTCGGCCGGCGGGTGCGGAAGGTGACCCGACTCCTGGGAGCCCTGCGCAATACCGACGAAGCCCTCCTCTTTTTCCGGAAGCTGGCTGCCGCGCTTCCAGAGCCGTGCGGGGAGGGGCTCGGCGTCCTCATCGCCCGCCAGGACGTTCTCAGGGAAAACGAGCGGCAGCGGCTCGCAGAGCGGTTCAAAAATCTTGACTCCGGTAAGACCCGCTCCGCCTTTACCCTGACCATGGCGAGGCCTTTCGTGTTTCCGCGACCCGACCTCGCCGTCGATCCCTTTACACCCCTTGGTTCCTTTGCCGCCGCAGCCCTAGAGCAGCGTTTCACTCATCTCCTCGCCCTCGTGCCGGCGGCGTGCCGGGAGGGGGAGGCGGCGGCCCAGCACACCCTGCGGATCGCCGTCAAGCATTACCGCTACCGCATCGAGATCCTCTCCTTCCTCATTGCCACGGGGTACGAGGATATCCATGCTGCGGTCAAGGCCTACCAGGAATGCCTGGGGACCATGCACGACCTGGATGTTTTCTCCGAGATGGTGCGGCGCGAGGGGTTGTCTCCGGAAGTCGAGTGTGTCATCCTGAATGCTATCGCGGAGCAGCGGACAATGTGCTTTGCCCGCTTCACGGAATTGCTCGGGGAGCATCCCTTCGAGCTGATCGGAGAACAGGTGAGGGGGGCGCTGTGAAGAAAAACCGGCTTGCGGCCATCGACATAGGGACCAACTCCATCCGCTGCATCGTGGTGGAGGTGACGAAAAACGGCTCATTCCGCGTCCTGGACGACGAGAAGGCGACGGTGCGCCTGGGTGAGGGGCTGGCAACCAGCGGCTCCATTTCCCCGGCTGCCTGGGATCGGGCCATGACCGCCCTTGCCCGGATGAAGAAGATCGTGGACGGCTATGGCGTGAAGGCCGTGGAGGCGGTGGCCACGAGCGCGGTTCGAAAGGCCGCCAACGGAGAGGCGTTCATCGCCGCCATCGCCGACCAGGTGGGAGTGGCGGTTGTGGTCATCAGCGGCGAGGAGGAGGCGGAACTGGCGGCCCTCTCGGTGCGGAACCACTTCGACATGGAAGGGGTCCGCTACGCCATGGTCGACATCGGCGGCGGGAGCCTGGAGGTGGTGACGGCCCTCGGCTCCCACATCGAGGAGATCTATTCACTGGAGCTGGGGGCGGTCTTCCTCACCGAGAAATTCATGGCGGGCGATTCCGTGCGGCAGGCCGACGAGGACAAGCTCCGCAAGCACGTCCGCTCAAGCCTCAAGGAGGTATTTGCCGGCGAGCGGGCCCAGTTCCAGTGCCTCGTGGGCTCCGGCGGCACCATCACCTCCATCGCTGCCATGGCCATGGCCATGCGGGGGGAGGGATACGGCTCGGTCCATCGTTACGAAGTACTCCGCTCAGAGGTGGTACACCTTCTTGCCATGCTCACGCGCAAGTCCATGAAGGAGCGGCGCGAGGTGCCGGGCCTCAACCCCGACCGGGCCGACATCATCGTGGCCGGGGTCACGGTGGTGGACGAGCTCATGCGCTTTTTCGACGCGAACATCCTCCGGGTGAACGAGCGGGGAATCCGGGAGGGGCTCATCGTCAAGGCGCTCCGGACCCACGGTCTCATCCCCGGCGCTGAACAACCCCGCACCTGGCGGGACTCGGTGCTGGAGTTCGGCCGCTCCTGCCACATGGACGAGGAGCATTCCCTCCACGTGACGAAACTGGCCCTGCAGCTCTTCGACTCGCTGGAGCCGGCCAGCAAGATGGGGGCGGGAGCCCGCCGGATACTGGAGGCGTCCGCCATCCTCCACGATGTGGGGTACTTCATCAACTACTCCAGTCACCACAAGCATTCCTACCATCTCATCCGCCACGCCGATCTCTTCGGCTTCACCCCCCGGGAGCGGGAAATCATCGCCAACGTGGCCCGCTACCACCGCAAGGCTCTCCCCAAGAAAAAGCACGATGCCTACGTGCGGCTGGCCGAGTCTGACCGGCAGCTGGTGAGCCGACTGGGGGCCATCCTGCGGCTGGCCGACGGCCTTGACCGGCGCCGAAGCGCCGTCGTCTCCGGCGTCACCTGCTCCCTCTCCAACGGCACGGTCATCGTCAATATCGCCAGCAGCGAGGATATTTCGGTGGAGCTCTTCGGTGGGAAGATCAAGGGGGATCTCTTCGAGGAGGCGTTCAAGAAGCGGCTTCTCCTTGTGGCGGAGCAGCCCCAGATTTGAACTTACCCCTCTCTCCCAACCCTCAATCTTCAGAGAAATAAACAGGAAAAACTGTGCTTGACAGTTTGATTGGGTTGATATAGTTTGATGTTAAATCATATCATTTAAAACTAAACAGGACCTGACATGAAAACTCAAAATGCCCCAACATACCGAGCCCTTAATACCTACACCAAGCTGATGCGGGCCGCGGAATCGGTAACCAGCAGGGTACATCGCGTCCTGTCGGCCCCAAAACTTACCATTAGCCAGTTTGGCGTACTCGAAGCGTTATTCCATAAAGGCCCCCTGTGCCAGAAGGACATCGCCGCCAAAATCCTCAAGAGTACCGGCAACATCACCCTGGTGATCGATAACCTTGAGAAGCAGGGTCTGGTAAGACGAGAGCGTGATATGGAAGACCGGCGCTATTTGACCATTCATCTCACAGAAACGGGGGCAGCGCTCATTGCCAAAGTCTTTGCAGATGTCGAGGCGTCAATCGTCACTGAAATGGCTTCCCTTACGGAGAGCGAACAGGAAGTGCTGGGAAATCTGTGCAAAAAACTGGGATTGAAAGGAGGGTAAGGCAGAGGCAGTCGTGTTTTTTTAAGTAAATAGTTTAATGTCAAATCATTTAAAAACTAAGGAGAAACCATCATGAAAAAGATCATCGCATCAATCGCCACCATCGTCGGCCTGGCCCTTCCGGCCTTTGCTTTCGCCTCTACCTGGACCATTGACCCCGATCATTCCAATATCGGCTTCAAGGTCAAACACCTGATGGTGGCGAACGTGAAGGGGAGTTTCGAGAAGCATACCGGCACTGTTGAGATCAACGACAAGGACATCACCAAGTCCAAGGTGGAAGTCAGCATTGACACCAATTCCATCAACACCAATGTCCAGAAGCGTGACGAGCATCTGCGCAGCGCCGACTTCTTCGATGTGGCCAAATACCCCACCATGACCTTTGTGTCGAAGAACGTTGCCAAGGCCGGCAAGGACAGACTTAAGGTTACGGGCGACCTGACCCTGCATGGCGTTACCCGTCAGGTGGTCCTTGATGTGGAACCGATCTCCAAGGAAAGCAAGGACCCGTGGGGCAACATCCGTCGCGGCACCACAGCCACAACCAAAATCGATCGCAAGGATTTCGGTCTTACCTGGAACAAGGGGCTTGAAACCGGTGGGGTGCTTGTCGGTGACGAAATCACGATCACCCTGGAAATCGAGATGATCAGGAAGTAACGGCACCTGCCATCTGCCAAGGCCGGGAGGCAGTTTCCATCTCCTCCCGGTCTTGATCCTGATGTCCGGTCGGACGCCAAACCTCTAAGGAGTTGAACGATGCTGAACAAACTACTCGCTACAAAGGATGAATTTTCCACTACCATCCTGCGCGTGACCCTGGGGGTGGTAATGCTTCCCCACGTGCCCAGAAATTGCTGGGATGGTTCGGTGGCCATGGTTTTAGCGGAACCATACCATTTTACCGAGAACATGGGCATCCCCTACCTGGTCACCATCTAGGTCAGGGAGACGGTGCCGCAGCCAGCGACGAAAATCAGCTGATTGTCACCGGCAGGGAAAAGGCGGAAGTGCTTCTTTTTGACCTGGCCTGACACATCAGGCAGGCTCAAGCGCGTAAACAGTACATTGATCAGATGAATTGCTGGGGTACACTTTACCTAGTAGTACGAAGATGCAAAATCCAAAAAAAGGAGTCATATCATGAATTACACGGAACTGCTCAATCCTCAGAACTCAGCCCTTATCCTGATCGACTTTCAACCCCAGATGACCTTCGGTGTCGCCAACATCGACCGGCAGACCCTCTTCAACAACGTCCTGCTCCTGGCCAAGGCGGCAAAGATCTTCAATGTGCCGACCATCCTCACTACGGTGGAGACGAAAAGCTTCTCCGGCAACATGTGGCCGGAGATTCTCGACATCTTTCCCAACCAGGAACCGGTCGAGCGGAGTTCCATGAACTCGTGGGAGGACGAGAAATTCGTGGCGGCGGTAAAGACCACCGGGCGCAAGAAACTGGTCATGGCGGCCCTCTGGACCGAGGTCTGCCTGGCGTTCCCGGCTCTGGAAGCAATTAAAGCCGGCTATGATGTCTATGCCGTGGAAGACGCCTCGGGAGGGACCAGCGTTACCGCCCACAACGCCGCCATGCGGCGCGTCGAACAGGCTGGTGCGGTGCCCATGACCGCTCTGCAGGTTCTCCTTGAGTACCAGCGTGACTGGGCCCGCAAGGACACCTACGACGCTGTCATCCAGACGGTCAAGGAGCACTGCGGCGCCTACGGCCAGGGCGTGGAGTATGCCTACACCATGGTGCATGGCGCACCAGCCAGTCGCAAGGCCCCGCGGAAATGACCAGCAGGCTCGTACACGAAACCGGGCTGTTGACGGAAGGTGCCATTAGACGGAGGTACTACCATGAACGCACCCGACTTGATTCTGCATAACGGCACGATCACCACTCTCGATCCTTCCAACCCCCAGGTTTCGGCCGTGGCCATGACCGGAGGTCGCATAACCGCCACTGGGGGGGAGGAACTCCTCGACAGTGCAGCCGACAAAACTAAACGGATCGACCTCAAGGGACGGCGAGTCATCCCTGGGCTCAACGATTCGCACATGCATGTCATCCGCGGCGGTCTCAGCTACAACCTGGAGCTGCGTTGGGACGGCGTCCCCTCTCTCGCCGACGGCTTGCGCATGCTGAAAGAACAGGCGCTGCGCACGCCTCCAGGCCAATGGGTGCGGGTTATCGGCGGCTGGAGTGAATTCCAGTTCGCAGAAAAGCGCATGCCCACCCTCGATGAAATCAACGCCGTCGCCCCCGATACCCCGGTCTTCGTCCTGCACCTCTATTGCCGCGGGATGCTGAACCAGGCCGCGCTGCGGGCCTGCGGCTACACGAAAGACACCCCGAATCCACCCGCCGGTGAAATCCAGCGCGATGTACACGGCAATCCTACCGGGCTCCTCATAGCCCGTCCCAATGCCGGCATTCTCTACGCCACCGTCGGCAAGCAACCCAAGCTGCCGCCCGAACATCAGATGAATTCTTCACGCCATTTCATGCGCGAGTTGAATCGCCTTGGCCTCACCAGCCTAGTGGACGCGGGGGGCGGTTCGCAGATCTACCCGGATGACTACGCGATCATCGAGGAACTGCACAAGCGGGGCGAAATGACTGTACGCATGGCCTACAACATCTTCACGCAAAAGCCCCAAGAGGAAAAAGAGGATTTCCTGCGCTGCATGAAGCTGACCGTGCCCGGCAATGGTGATGACTTCTATCGCTGCAACGGCGCCGGAGAGATGCTGGTCTACTCGGCGGCGGATTTCGAGGATTTCCTGGAACCCCGCCCCGACCTCCCGTCCAACCTGGAGAAGGACCTGAAAGAGGTCGTTTCGCTGCTGGCCGCCAACAGATGGCCGTTCCGCATTCACGCCACCTATGACGAAAGCATCTCGCGCATGTTGAACGTATTTGAAGAGGTGAACCGCGAAGTCCCCTTCGGCGATACAAAATGGTTCTTCGACCATTGCGAAACCATCTCCGACAGCAGCCTGGAACGGGTCAAGGCGCTGGGGGGCGGCATCGCCATCCAGAACCGCATGGCCTTCCAGGGGGAGTATTTCCTGGACCGTTACGGGAAGCAGGCGGCGGAGCAGACCCCTCCGGTTCGCAAGATGCTCAATCTCGGCATCCCCGTGGGAGCAGGCACCGATGCCACCCGCGTCTCCAGCTATAACCCCTGGCTGGCCCTCTACTGGCTGGTTGCCGGGAAGACAGTCGGCGGCGCCTCCCTGTATTCAGGAGCAAACCGCCTCAGCCGGGAGGAGGCATTGCAGCTCTATACCCACGGAAGCAGCTGGTTTTCGGGAGAAAGAGGCAGGAAAGGGACCATCGCCGTCGGCCAGCTGGCGGATGTCACTGCGCTCACCGAAGATTACTTCTCCGTACCGGAAGAGAACATTAAAAGTATCGAGTCGGTCCTGACCATTGTTGACGGGAAGGTTGTCTATGCTGCCGGGGAATTTTCCAGCCTCGACCCGGCTCCGCTGCCGGTACTGCCGGAATGGTCACCCATCAAGGTGTATGGCGGGTACGGGGCGCCATTGGATATGCGCAAAGCCGCCCGGCACGGCGTCCCGGTCCCCCAGCACCAGCATTCCTCCGAGTGCCACTCGCACGGTTGTCACCATGCCGCCCACCAGCTCGAGGTCGGCTGTAAAGCCGGGGCTCCCCGTTACAGTGACTTCTGGGGCTTTGGCTGCGATTGTTTCGCGTTTTGAAAAAACACCATTCCCACATGGGGGGGTGGGAAAAGGAGTTGATCACAATGAATGCAATCGTGTCCTGCAACGAAGTGATACGGCGCATCGATGCAGGTGCGGTGGTCATCGATGTGATGACGCCGGAAGAGTACGCCATCCGCCATGTGGCAGGCGCCAAAAATGCCTGTATCTACGAGATGGTGTTTCTCGACCATATGGCCGAACAGGTCCCTGATCGTGATACTGAACTGATAGTCTACGATGCCACCGGCACAACACGGGCGGCCGAGCTGGCCCGGGAACGGCTGCTTCAGGCCGGCTATAGCCATGTTTCCGTTCTTGCCGGGGGGCTTGCGGCCTGGCGCGGCGCAGGTCTGCCGGTGGAGGGCGATCAGCAGGCTATTGTGACCGAAGCGGAGCTGCGGGACGGCACCTACCGGATCGACATCGAAAAAAGCACACTGGAGTGGATCGGCCGCAACCTCAACAAACGTCACAATGGCAGCATCTCCGTCCAGACGGGAGAGCTGGTTATTGCCGACGGGAAACTGTCAGCGGGAACGATCGTGCTGGATATGACGACGATTTCCAATGCTGATCTGCAGGACCCTGACTGGCGTGTCATGCTGATACGACATCTCATTTCAGATGACTTTTTCGGGGCTGAACGGTACCCGACCGCCTCGTTCACACTGAACGGATGGGAAGCACAGGCAGAGGCTTCACCGGAAGCGCCCCAGGGGATTGTTACGGGTGAGCTGACAATCAGGGACGTGACCCGGCCAATCAGTTTCCCGGCCACAGTCGCTCCGCAGCAGGATGGCAGCATCCAGGCCCATGCGGCCTTCGACATCGACCGTACCCTCTGGAATGTCTGCTACGGGTCGTGCAGGCTGTTCGAGCATCTTGGCATGCATCTGGTACATGACATGATCAGCCTGGAATTGTTTATCGTGGCACGCAGAGCATGACTTTTGATCGCATTCCGGCAGCAGGTGAGTTTGGGCGCTAACCAGCAGGCTGAGGAGATGGCGGGAGGCCACTATGCCAGACACAACTATCCAGGACCGGGCGGCCGGTGCGATCATGGGCGCCTTTATCGGTGATGCACTGGGGCTTGGACCGCACTGGTATTACGATCTTGCCGAGTTGCGCCGCGACTACGGCGAGTGGATCAACGGCTATACCGATCCCCGGCCAGGCCGCTACCACGCCGGGCTGAAGGCGGGGCAATCTTCCCAGGCCGGTTATATCCTGAAGTTGACGCTCAGTTCACTGGTTGCGTGCGGACAGTATGATGAAGCGGACTTTTGTCGCAGAATGGATGAAGAGTTGTTGCCATTACTGGATGGCACTCCCTTAAATGGACCGGGCGGCTATACCAGTCAGTCGATTCGCGACCTGTGGCGGTTGAGGGTACGGCAGAAACTCCCCTGGGGGCAAACCGGAGGCCACGCCGACACAACCGAGGCTATCGAACGCACCCTGGCCTTGGCGGTCCGTTATGCCCTTGACCCGGCCCGACTGGCCGGCACGGTCACCAGTAACACCATCCTGACCCAGAACGATGATACGGTGGTGTCAATGACGGTGGCCTTCGGAGCAGTTCTGGGGCTGCTGGTCCAGGGGCACCCTTTGGATACCCGGTTGTCAGGCAGGTTGATGAAGCTGGTGCATGAGGGAGTACTTCCCTTCCACGCGGTGACCAGCGACAATCTGCAGCCACCGCGCCCCGGTGATCCCGACCCGCCTCGCGCCGGGAGGTTTGCCTCTCCGGATGCCCTGCTGACCCCGTCCCACATGGCTGCAGCCGCTGCGGACCCGGACATTCGTATCGAACCGGCCTGGAAAGTGTCAATCGTTTATGGCATGCCCTGTGCCATCTACCACCAGTTGCCGGCGGCCTATTACCTGGCGGCCCGTTTTCACGATGACTTTGAATCCGCCCTGCTGCATGCGGTCAATGGGGGTGGGCAGAACCAGGCACGCGCTATCCTGACCGGTGCTCTGGTTGGCGCTCAGGTCGGTTTTTCGCGGATACCACAACGTTTTCTGGACGGCCTGGAAGAGTCCGCCTCCCTGCGAACGTTGGCCGAGGAGCTGGCAGCCAGAGTCGAAAAATCATAACGTTGCTGGGTATTGAAATCGAGGATAGTCACATGCCTGATCTGACAAACTGGTGCTCGTTGGCGCACGGCTAGAAGGCTGACATATTCAGGGAGTTGTCCAAGGTTTAAGGCAGTCGTAACGTCGCCGCAACATCGACACGCTATGATGGGGGCAAAACCATTTACAGGAGGCCTACCCATGAACATCATACCGCTCGGTGACTACTACGCCTGGTACTGCGACTGGTGCGATACCCGCAACCTGACCCTTCAGCAGAAGTTCGCGACCGGCACCGTAACCTGCGGGGCCTGTCACAAGCATTTCACCCCCCACGCCTGCGAGGGGCAGGACGAGCGTTTCGCCCTGTGCGGGCGATTTTAAGTCCCTAGCGCATCAGCTCGAAGATGTAGATCACGATCTCGATGAAGATGAGGATGATGATAATCCACTCAAGGCGCGAGGCGCGGCGGGCGTGGGCGAGACTCGTGAAAACCCCGGTGATGTCCAGCAGGGTCTCTCCCTTGTGTTTGATCTCGTTGTAGCGCTGGTTCAGCTCGAAGATGTTGGCCATGGTCTGGTAGAGCCGGTCCGCCACGGGGTTCTCCCAGGTGAATTCCGGTTTCTCCAGGACCATGATGTGGGAGATGGACTGGTACTTGTAGGTGAGGACGTTGGCCGCCAGCTTCGCCAGGCGCCGGTCCGAGATCCCCAGTTTTCCCCGGTCGAGAAGGGCGATGATGGCTTCCATCTCGTCGAGAACCTGGTCCACCCGCTCCTCGATCCGCTCCAGGGCCACCGATTTGGCGATGACAAAGCAGATGGTGTCCACGCAGGCGGGGTCGTACCCCGGCATGGTCGCCACGTCGTTGGTCACCTCCAGCCGTTCCCCCTCCCCCCGTTTCAGGGAGTACTCGTCCCGGTACCGGATTGCCGGATATTCCTTGAACTGGTCCGCGTAGTGCCCCATGCTCAAGAAGAAGGAACTGACCTCCTCCTCTGCGCAGTTCACGAACACCACCCCCCCGAAGTAGTAAAGGTAAACCCGCTTGGCGTCCCCCATATCTCCCGAGAGGGGCCTGAGGCTCGCCTGGTCGAGCACCATCGGCTCCTCCCAGCGGTAGCGCCGGGGAAAGCCGAGGCCCCCTGCCAACCGGTTCAGATCCAGCTCCCCCGAAAGGGCATAGGCGGTGAATTCGATCATGGGTGCTCGCCTCCTCTCCCCCGCTGCCCATTGCTGACTTCTGCCCCTTGCAGCGCCACCTTTCCGGGGCGACCGGGGAGTTCCGCCATGGTCAGCTCGCAGCGGGGGGCTCCTGCCCGCTGTGCCTCTTCCGCCGCCTCGCCAAGGGTCACGAAGCGGGCATCGATCCTCTGGAGGCGATGGAGAAACTCCTCAAAGCAGTGCGCCATCTTCCCGCCTTCAATCTCGGCCTGTATCGTGTGGACGTTGAGACCCGGGCGGAGATGGGTCATGAGGCGCTCCGCCACGTTCTGGCGGGTGGCTTCGCGGCGCACGATCAGCTCGTCCAGGGTCGGCATGGTCGTCGGCACCTGGAGGGTGGCGAAGCGCCGCCCCTCGATCACCGGAAGGAACGGTGCGATCCCCCGACAGTCGCTGGCATAGGCGAGATACATGGCGTCCTGGATCTCGAGGGAGTCGGCCGATACCTGCCACCCCGGCGCGGCGACGGTCTTGACGCGCCGGCCGAGCACCTCCTCGAAGAGGGCGCAGGCCCTGCCCAGTTCCAGGGCCAGCATGTTTTTCGGGATCCAGGGGAGGAGGTCGTGCCACTTGACGTGGTCCCATCCGTGGGTGCCCACTTCGTGGCCCGCTGCAACAGTCTGGCGGATGGTGTCGGCACGCTTAACGCCGATGAGGGGCGAAGGGATAAGGATGCCCGAGAGGAGGGTCCGCATCCCGTAGAGGGCGGGGGTCCCCAGCCGGGTCGCGGCCCGGAGGAAGCCCCGCTGGGTGATGATGCGGCGGATTGCCTTCGCCGTGTTGTCGGGCCCCATGGCGAAGTAGAAGGTGGCCCTGATGCCGCGGCGGCCAAGGATTTCGACAAGCCGAGGTATACCGTCGCGGGTGCCCACGTAGGTGTTGGCGTCGATCTTGAGGGCGATGGTGGGCGGGGTCATGGGGGCTCGTTCCGGGGCGGCCTAGCGTTCCCGCCGGATGAGGTCGTAGCGTTCCGCCGCCACGGGAAGGCGCAGGCGGATTCGCTGGTTCGGGTGGGCCTCGGTGAGACGGTTCCCGTCCGTGTCGGTGAAGTCGTCGAGCCGGTGGAGGGTCGAGCGCATCCGCCGGCCGATCACCTCCACCGTGGCGCCGGCCACTATCCGGTTGCGGGCTTCCACGACGACAGTGCCGTCGGGGTGCGCCTCTTCCACCACACCGACGAACTCGTGGCTGCGCCGGTAGCGGGAGTCGAATTCCAGGTCCACATCCACGGGCTTCCCCAGGAAAAAGCCGGTGGTGTATCCCCTGTGGCTGATCTTGGAGAGCTCTGCGAGCCATTCGGGTCGAACGCGCCAGTCCCGGGGATCGGCGGCGTAGCTGTCGAGGGCCTCCCGGTAGACCCGGACCACCGATGCCACGTAGTGGATCCCCTTCATGCGTCCCTCCAGCTTGAGGGAATCGGCGCCGGCCCCCACCAGTTCGGGGATGTGGCGGATGAGGCAGAGGTCCTTGGAGTTGAAGATGAACGTCCCCCGATCATCCTCCACCACCGGGAAGTATTCGCCCGGCCGTGTCTCTTCCACCAAGGCGTAGCTCCAGCGGCAGGGGTGGGCACACTCCCCTTTGTTGGCGTTGCGGCCGGTCATGACGCTGGAGAGAAGGCAGCGCCCCGAGTAGGAGACGCAGAGGGCGCCGTGGACGAAGACCTCCAGCTCGGTCGTGACCCGTTCCCGCGTCTCGCGGATCGCTTCAAGGGACATTTCACGGGCCAGGTTCACCCGGGCGATCCCCTGCTCCTGCCAGAAGAGGACGCTGCGCCAGTTGGTGGTATTGGCCTGGGTGGAGAGGTGGATGGCGCGGTGGGGTGAGATGCGGCGGATGGCGGCGATCACCCCCGGGTCGGCGGCGATATAGGCGTCGAAGGGGACCGCCGCCACCTCTTCCAGGTAGCGGTCCAGGTCCGCCAGCTCGTGGTTGTCGGGAAAGGCGTTGACTGTCAGGTAGACCTTCACCCCCCGGTCGTGAGCGTAGGCAGCCGCTTCGGCCATGTGGGCCAGGGTGAAGTTGTCGGCGAGGCTGCGGAGCCCGAACTTCTGTCCCCCCAGGTAGACGGCATCGGCGCCGTAGTGGATGGCCACCTTCAGTTTTTCCAGGTTGCCGGCCGGCGCGAGGAGTTCGGGGATTTTCATGGGAGGCCTCTTGGCATGATGCATGCTTTCTAGTAAAGGTTCAATGGGCGGCACGGGGAGCCCTCGGGGCACGAAGGTGCTTCCGGCCGCAGAAATCCTAGCATATCCGTTGGTTGAATGAAACCCCCGCGGCCTGTTTGTCCTTGACAAAAAACGTACACGGACCTTAGTATCCGAACGATTAACGCGTGTCTGAACGGGAGGCGACCATGAAAAGAGTGTTCTCCATCGGCTGCATGCTCCTTGCCGGAGCGCTTCTCACCGTCGGCACCGTCCGGGCCGCGTCGGAGGAGCCGACAATTTACGTCATCCAGAAGGGCGACACCCTGTGGGGGCTCTCGGACCGCTTCCTGAAGGACCCCTTCTACTGGCCGAACCTCTGGGCCAGGAACCCTGCCATCGGCAATCCCCACTTCATCTATCCCGGTCAGCGGGTCCGCGTCTACCCCGACCGGATCGAGATCGAGCCCCGAACCCCCGTCTCGCCAGGCACTCCCGCCGTCCAGCGCCTTTCCGAGGAGCCGGTTCCAGAGCGGAGCTTCCTGGTGAGCGGCAGCGAAGGGTTCCTCATGGAGAAGGGGCTCAAGCCCTCCGGCCGTATCATCACCACCAACCAGAACCGCCAGATCGTCGGCGAGGACGACATCGTCTACACCGACATCGGTACGGTCCACGGGGCAAGGGTGGGGGACCGGTTCTCCATCTACAAGAAGCTTGACGCCATCAGCCACCCCGTGTCCAACGTGATTCTCGGTGAAAAGGTGATCCCCCTCGGCACGCTGCAACTCACCGACGTGGAGGAGAAGGTTTCCAAGGCCATCGTCACCAAGTCGTACCAGGAGATCGGTCCCGGCTCCTTCCTCCTCCCCCACCGGGACAAGCGCCGGCAGATCCCCCTCAGGGCAGCCGACCACGACCTCGCCGGCTACATTGTCGAGACCCAGACCGGCAACACCGCCATCGGCGAGGGGGACATCGCCTTCATCGACCTGGGGGAAAAGCAGGGGATCGAGCCGGGGTATTTCCTCTACATTCTGCGGGATGTGGTGCCTGACCAGCAGTACGCCGACATCTCCGTGGAGAAGTTGCCCTCGGAAGTGGTCGGCGCCCTCGTGGTGGTGCAGTCGGGAGAGAATACTTCCACGGCCCTCGTGGTGAAGAGCATTGATACCATCTACCGGGGAGACCGGGTAGAAGTCAGAAAAACCAGGTAGCCCCTTCCTTGCGGGGATCGGTCCGCCGGTCCCCGCTTCTCGTTCGTGCCCATGGATCATTACCACTGGTTTGCCCTCAAATCCGTCCCCCTGGTGGGAAATGTGCTCTTCCGGCGCCTGCTGGATTGCTTCGGCTCGCCCGAAGCGGTCTTCGGGGCGTCCGACGCCGAACTCGTTTCCGTAAAAGGAGTGAGCCCGACGGTCGTTGCCTCTCTGCGGGGCCATGACCCGCACCCCTTTGCCGAGAGGGAGCGGGCGGCGGTCAGGCGCGTGGGGTGCCGCATAGTTACTCTGCTCGACGACGAGTATCCGCCGCTTCTGCGGGAGATCGCTGATCCACCCCCCTTCCTCTACGTTCGGGGAAGCCTTGCCGGCATCGGCACGGCCGTGGCGGTGGTGGGTTCCCGCCGGGCCTCGGCCTACGGCCGGACCGTGACCGAGCGCATGGCCGAGGAGCTTTCCCGGCACGGGGTTTCGGTGATTTCCGGTCTGGCCCGGGGAATCGACACCGCGGCCCACCGGGGAGCCCTGAAGGGTGGGGGAAAGACCGTCGGGGTGCTCGGCTGCGGCGTGGATGTGGTCTATCCCGCGGAGAACCGCCAGCTCTTCGGGGAGATGGCCGAACGGGGGGCGGTGGTGTCGGAATTCCCCCAGGGGACCGGCCCCCTGGCCGAGAACTTCCCCCGCCGCAACCGGATCATCAGCGGCATTTCCCACGGCGTTCTGGTGGTGGAGGCGGCTGAGCGCAGCGGTTCCCTGGTCACGGCCCGCATCGCCCTGGACCAGGGGCGCGACGTCTACGCCATACCCGGTAATATCACCAGCGACGGGAGCCGGGGCGCCAACCGCCTCATCCGCGAGGGGGCGAAGCTGGTGGAGAGCGTTGAGGATATCCTGGAGGAACTCCCCGGCGGGAGAGTGGCCCGCAGGGGGATGCCGGCGCCGGCGCCAGACCTCCCTCCGGCCGAGGCGGCGGTCTTCGCGCTCCTTGCCGCCGAGCCGCTCCACATCGACCAGATCATTGCCAAAAGCGCGTTGACAGTGGGGGAGCTTTCCGCTATGTTGTTGCGCCTGGAACTCAAGGGGGCTGTAACTCAGCTTCCTGGCAAGTATTTTTGCACAAACTGACACGTCCGGGACCCCCGGCGTTACCCATTTAAATCGGATAACTCCTATGCCACAACACCTCGTCATCGTCGAATCACCCGCCAAGGCCAAGACCATCGAGAAATTCCTCGGCAAGGACTACCGGGTCATGGCCTCCTACGGCCACGTGCGCGCCCTCCCCAGCAAGCAGGGGTCGGTGGACGTTGCCAATGATTTCGAACCAAAGTATGCCGTTCTCCCCGAGAGCAAGCGGCACATTGACGCCATCAAGAAGGAGCTGAAGGAGAGCGACATCCTCCTCCTCGCCACTGACCCCGACCGCGAAGGGGAGGCCATCTCCTGGCACCTCCTGGCGGCTCTCGGCATGGACAGCAAGAAGAAGTCGGTGCCGGTGAAGCGCGTCGTCTTCCACGAGATTACCAAGGACGCCATCGTCCACGCCGTGGAAAACCCCCGGGATATCTCCCTGGAACTGGTGGATGCCCAGCAGGCCCGCTCCATCCTCGACTATCTCGTCGGTTTCAACCTCTCCCCCTTCCTCTGGAAGAAGATCCGCTACGGCCTCTCCGCCGGCCGGGTCCAGTCGGTGGCCCTGCGGCTCATCTGCGAGCGGGAGAAGGAAATCAAGGCGTTCCAGGAGCAGGAGTACTGGACCATCGGCGCGGAGCTTGCCACCGGCAAGGGGCAGAAGTTCACCGCCAATCTGGTGGAGGCCGAGGGGAAAAAGCTCGGCAAGTTCGACATTCCCGACGACAAAGCCGCCGATAAGCTCGTGAAGGCCCTTGAAAATGGCGCCTACAGCGTCGACAAGGTCACCAGGAGCGAGCGCAAGCGGACCCCGGCGCCGCCCTTCACAACCTCTACCCTCCAGCAGGAGGCGGCCCGCAAGCTGGGTTTCTCGGCCAAGAAGACCATGTCCACGGCCCAGAAACTCTATGAAGGGGTCGCCATCGACGAGGGGTTGGTGGGTCTCATCACTTACATGCGTACCGACAGCGTGGTGCTGTCGAACCAGGCCCTCCAGGAGGCCAAGGAGGTCATCACCTCCCTCTACGGCAAGGAATACGCCCTGGCCAAGCCCCGCTTCTACAAGAACAAGGCCAAGAACGCCCAGGAAGCCCACGAGGCGATCCGCCCCACCTCCATCGCCCACACTCCCGCGGAGCTGAAGAAATACCTTTCCTCTGACCAGTTCAAGCTCTATGACCTCATCTGGAAGCGGACCGTGGCCTGCCAGATGGCTGAGGCGCTCCTGGACCAGACCTCCGTCGACATCGGCGCCGGCAAGGGTTACCGCTTCCGGGCCGCCGGCACCGTGATCCGTTTCCCCGGCTTCATGAAACTCTACATCGAAGGGGTCGACGACCAGACCGAGGAGAAGGAGGGGACCCTGCCACCTCTCACGGAAGGGGAACTCCTGAAGCTCCAGAAGCTTCTTCCGGAGCAGCACTTCACCCAGCCGCCGCCGCGCTACACCGAAGCAAGTCTCGTGAAGACCCTGGAGGAGTACGGAATCGGGCGCCCCTCCACCTACGCATCCATCATGAACACGCTCCTGGAGCGGAAATACGCCCGCCTCGACAGCAAGCGCTTTTTCCCCGAGGACGTGGGGATGGTGGTGAACGACCTTCTCACCAACCATTTCACCCAGTACGTGGACTACAACTTCACCGCCAGCCTCGAAGAGGAGCTGGACCGGGTCTCCCGGGGGGAGAAGTTGTGGAAGCCCCTCCTCCACGAGTTCTGGGGGCCGTTCAGCTCCCTCCTGAAACAGAAGGAAGGGGAGGTGAGCAAGGCGGACCTCACCACCGAGGCCACCGACGAGCTCTGCCCCGACTGCAGCCGGCCCCTGGTGGTGAAGCTCGGCAAGCGGGGGAAGTTCATCGCCTGCTCCGGCTACCAGGAAGGGTGCACCTACACCCGCAACATCGCCCAGGGTGAGCAGCAGGAGTCGGCCGAGCCGGTCTTCTCCGAGGAGAAGTGCGAAAAGTGCGGCAGCCCCATGCTCATCAAGGACGGCCGCTTCGGCAAGTACCTGGCCTGCTCCGCCTATCCCGCCTGCAAGAATATCCAGCCCCTCGTGAAGCCCAAGGGGACCGGCCAAACCTGCCCCGAGTGCAAGGAAGGGGAGCTGACCGAGAAGAAGTCCCGCTACGGCAAGATGTTCTACTCCTGCAACCGATACCCCCAATGCAAGTTCGCCCTCTGGGATCCTCCCCAGCCGGGGCCGTGCCCCACATGCGGCTTCCCGCTCCTGGTGAAAAAGGTCTACAAACGGGAAGGGGAGTTCCTTAAGTGCCCGAAAGAAGGGTGCGACTACCGGACCGAAGGGAAGAAGTAGCCGCGAGACTGACCAGGCGGGGAGCGATCCCCGCCTTTTTAGCAAACGAAGGAACCCATGATGATGAACGACTTGCACGAAGCCTGCGAGCAGTGCCGCTTTGCCTACGCGCGGATCGATACCGAGTGCTGGGGTGACCAGGGGGCCCGCAGGGTCATGTGTCCCATCTGCGGCTGGACCAAATACGAAGAACATTCGTCGGGCGATGCTCCGGCCGCCATCACCAAGAGGAGTGTCAAGCGGGGCCATGGCGCCTACCGCCTGATCCCTCCCGGCGGGTTCTCTGGCTACAATGCCTTCCACGAACCGCCGACCCCGGAGGTGGTGAGACACATCCAGGCACTCCTGGACCGGGGCTGGAAAGGGTACCTCACCATCTGGGACGAGGAGCGGGGCAAGGCGCGGCTCGTGGCCGGGCATCCGCTGCAGCGCTACGAGATTCCCGACGATGAAGGGAGCGCGTCGTGACGGAGGCCATCACCATCATCGGCGGGGGGCTCGCCGGGTGCGAGGCCGCGTGGCAGGCGGCGAAGCGCGGGGTGCGGGTCACGCTTCACGAGATGAAACCCAACGGCTACTCGCCGGCCCACCAGATGCCGGGGCTCGCGGAGCTCGTCTGCTCCAACTCGCTCCGGGGAGAGTCCCTGGAGAATGCCGTGGGGCTCCTCAAGGAGGAGCTGCGGCGGGCCGGCTCCCTCCTCATGGCGGCTGCCGACGCCACCCGGGTGCCTGCCGGCGGAGCCCTGGCGGTGGACCGGGAACTCTTCTCCGCCTGGGTCACCGAGCGGATCGAGAACCATCCCCTCATCGACCTTGTGCGGGGTGAGGTGACGGATATCCCTCCCGAGGGGATCGTGGTTGTTGCCTCGGGCCCCCTCACGAGCGATGCCCTGGCCGAAAGGATCAGGGCGCTCACGGGGCCGAACCTCTATTTCTACGACGCGATTGCGCCCATCGTGACCGCCGAATCCCTCGACATGACCAGGGTCTTCCGGGCCTCCCGCTACGGCAAGGGGGACGGCGACGACTACCTCAACTGTCCCCTGGGTCTGGAAGAGTATGAGCGATTCGTGGACGAGATCCTTGCCGCCGAAAAGGTTGCTGCCAGGGATTTCGAAAAGGTGGTACACTTTGAGGGGTGCATGCCGGTGGAGGAAATGGCCGAAAGGGGTCGTGAAACGCTCCGCTTCGGCCCCCTGAAGCCGGTGGGGCTTGCGGACCCCCGCACCGGGGAGGAGCCCCATGCCGTGGTGCAGCTGCGGGCCGAGAACCGGGAAGGGACCATGTTCAACCTGGTCGGCTTCCAGACCAAGCTCACCTATCCCGAGCAGCGGCGGATCTTCCGGATGATCCCCGGCCTGGAGAACGCCGAGTTCGTCCGGCTCGGCTCCATGCACCGCAACACCTTTATCAACGCGCCGGCCCTTCTTGCTCCTACGTTTCAGCTGAAAGGGGACTCCCGCATCCTCTTTGCCGGTCAGATCACCGGGGTCGAGGGGTACGTGGAGTCGGCAGGGAGCGGTTTCCTGGCCGGCATCAATGCTGCCCGGCTCGTCCGGGGAGAGGAGCCGGTCGTGCCGCCGCCGGCCACGGCCCTCGGCGCCCTGGTGACGCACATCACCAATGCGGACGTGAAGCATTTCCAGCCCATGAACGTAAACTACGGGCTCTTTCCTCCCCTGGAGGGGAAGGTGAAGAAGAAGGAGAGGCGGGGCAAGCTTGCGGAACGGGCGCTGATGGAACTGGCCCACTGGATCGAGACAGCGTAGGGGGCACCCATGTGTGCGCCCTTTGCCCGAGGCCTCAATGAACAGGGCGGACACATGGGTCCGCCCCTACGGAGTACCAATGAACGAAAAGGAAAAACAGGAAATATCCCTCATTGGCAGGCTCATCTCCATGGAGACGCTGCTGATTCTCATGGGGATTGTCTCCCTCGGCTACGGGATCGTGAATGCCCAGGTCATGAGCGTCTTCTGGGGGGTGATGATTCTGGTGGGAGCCGTGGTCCTCTACTTCGTCAGGAAGAAGGACTGGAAGAAGCACTGGGAGGAGATGGAGGGGGCGAAGCGCCGCTACGAGGAGCGGATGAAGGCCCAGGATCAGAAGGAGAATGATGATGCAGGAAAGCAGTAGGATCGTCCTGGCGTCGGCATCGCCGCGGCGGCTGGAGCTTCTGGCCTCGGCCGGCGTCGAGTTCGACGTCTTCGCCAGCGATATCCCCGAGGAGCCCATACCGGGCGAGGGCCCGGCCGACTTCTCCGTGCGCCTGGCAAAGGACAAGGCCGTGGCCACCGCTGCCCGGGTTGAGGGGCGCTGGTTCATCGGCGCCGACACCATCGTGGTCTGCGCCGGCGAGATCATGGGGAAACCCGTGGACGAGATCGACGCCACGTGGATGCTGAAAAAACTCTCCGGCGTCCCCCATGAGGTAATCACCGGCTACGCCATCTACGACAAGGAGCGTGACGGTCTTCTCTGCAAGGCGGTGGTGACCAAGGTCTTTTTCAAGGGGCTGCGGGACGATGAGATAAGCGCCTATGTGGCCACCGGCTGCCCCATGGACAAGGCCGGCGCCTACGCCATCCAGGGGGGGGCTGCGTACATGGTGGAGCGTATCGACGGCTCCTACACGAACGTCGTAGGGCTTCCGCTTTGCGAGGTGGTGGAAGATCTCCGTAAACTGGGGGCTCTGTAGGACGCCATGTCAATCGCCACGAACCTGACCCATCTCCATGAACGGATAGCCATCGCGACCCGGCGGGCCGGACGCGACCCGGCGTCGGTACGGCTTGTGGCGGTCTCCAAGACCAAACCGGCCGAGGCGGTGGAGGAAGCGGCCCGGGCGGGGCAGCGGCTCTTCGGCGAGAACTACGTGCAGGAGTTCATTGCCAAGGCTCAAGAGGTGCGGGAGCCGGTGGAGTGGCACTTTATCGGGGCGTTGCAGAGCAACAAGGTGCGGCAGATCGCCGGACTCGTAACCCTCATCCACTCGGTGGACCGCCTCTCCCTGGCCCAGGAGATCGAGCGCCAGTGGGCGAAGCTCAACGCCATCTGCGATATCCTCATCCAGGTGAACATCGCCGGCGAGGTGACCAAGTCGGGCACCACCGCCGAGGAACTCCTGACCCTCATTAGGGAGGTGGCGCTCCTTCCGCACTTGCGGGTTCGGGGGCTCATGACCATGCCCCCCTTCTTCGACGATCCCGAGGGGGCTCGCCCCTATTTCCGGGAGCTGAAGCGGCTCGTCGGCATCGTCGCTGCCGAGAGCATTCCCGGTGTCTCCATGGACGAGCTTTCCATGGGTATGTCGGGGGATTTCGAAGCGGCCATCGAGGAGGGGGCCACGCTGGTTCGCATCGGCACTTCCCTCTTTGGCGAACGGGAATACCACCGGTAGGCACCACTCTTTCCGAAATTCCTCTCCCGAGATAAAACCTTGGCAATTTTCTTGCTGTAACGTTCCCCTGAATGATTGAACCCGGAGGTCTTTTCACTGTATGAAATTCCGTGCTGTCTTCGCCTTTCTTGTCTTTATGCTTCTTCCCGCCATCGTCTCCGCGAGTCACCCGCCCCAGGGATTCAACGTCCCGATCCTTCTCTACCACCGCTTTGGTACCACCGTTGCCGACAGCATGACCATCAAGACATCGGTCTTCGAGGAGCACCTGAAGTATCTCAGGGATAACGGCTACAAGGTGATTCCCCTTCGTCAGGTGGTCGATTTCTATCTGAGGAAGGGGCCGCCGCCGCCACCGAAATCGGTGGTCATCGTAGAGGATGACGCCCACAAGTCGGTCTATACCGATATGCTCCCCCTGGCCAAAAAGTACCGGGTGCCGGTGACGGTATTCATCTACCCTTCGGCTGTCTCCAACGCGAAATACGCCATGACGTGGGACCAGCTCCGGGAGCTGAAAAAGACGGGGCTTTTCGATTTCCAGTCCCACACCTTCTGGCATCCCAATTTCAGGAAGGAGCGGAAAAAGCTGAATCCGGTTGAGTACGACAAGCTGGTGGAGTCGCAACTGCGGAAATCGCGGGAAAGGATAGAGAAGGAACTGGGGGTGAGCGTGGATATGCTTGCCTGGCCCTTCGGTATCTACAGCGACGATCTCCTCCGCCGGGCTGGTTCCCTGGGGTACCGGGTCACCTTCACCGTTGAACCCCGTCACGCGACCCCGGCCGACCGCGTCATGGCGCTCCCCCGCTATCTGATGAGCAATGGCGACCAGGGGAAGGCATTCGCGCAGATTCTGGAGGGGCGTGGGGGTAAGAGGAATGCCGTCTACTGATCCACCGAAGAAGCATCCCTGCCCTGACTGCCGGTTCTGCCAGTGGTGCGGGGATGATCGCTGTTCCCTCTGTCTGGGAGGCCGGAAGCGGGGGAAGAAGCTCTCCCTGGCGGAGCAGATCGAGCTCTTCGAGAAGGTGAACCGGGGAGAGGGGCAAGAAACTTGAATTGCTGAAGACGCTACTTCTTCCCCAGTTCCGCCGAGCGAACGGTGGCCGCGTCCACGGCGGCCATGACGGCGCCCCGGAAAGAATCCCGCTCCAGGGAGGCGACGCCGGCGATGGTGGTGCCGCCGGGTGAGGTGACCTTCTCCTTGAGCACCCCCGGGTGGTCGCCGGTTTCAAGGAGGAGCTTCGCGGACCCAAACACTGTCTGGGCCGCCAATTGCGTGGCCACGTCGCGGGGAAGACCGTTCTTTACGCCGGCATCGGAGAGTGCCTCAATGAACATGAACACGTAGGCCGGGCCGCTGCCGGAGACGCCGGTTACCGCATCCATGAGCTTTTCGTCCACCACGCAGGTGGTCCCCACCAAGTCGAAGATTCCCCGTGCAAAGAACAGATCGTCGTCGGTGGCGTTCTTTCCCCGGCAGAGGGCCGATGCCCCGGCAAGAACCAGGGCCGGGGTGTTCGGCATGACCCGGATCACCCGGGAGGAGCCGCCGCAGGCTTCCTCGATGCCGCCGATGGAAATCCCCGCCATGATGGAAATGAGAAGCTTTCCGTCGAAGCCGCCTGCCCCTAGGGCCGTGGCCATACCCCGAAAGACCTGGGGCTTCACGGCAATGATCAGGGCGTCGGCCCCGGCAGCCGCTTCGCCGTTGTCGGTGTGGACATCGATGCCGTAGGTGCCCCGCAGAAATTCCCGCCGCTCGGCCACGGGTTCCGCCACCACCAATTCCGCCGCCGTTACCCCGCCGGCCAGAAGTCCCTTGATGATAGCCTCCGCCATGTTCCCGCCGCCGATGAATCCGAGTTTTCGCCCATGCAGCATCCCTGTCCCTCCTTGAAAAAAGTATAGTCCCTCCTACGGCATACGCCTGAAAAAGTCAAGCCGGTGATCTGCTTCCCTTGCCAGGATGATACGGCTTTATCAATATTTTCGGGGCCGCTAATAAATCGTTGACACCCTGTTTTCTTTATATTATATACCACCCCTTGTGTGCGTCTGATTAAACCAAAAGTTTAGAAATGCTAAACCCTCTGCTTGACAGAAAGTTTAGAAATGCTAAACAGCAAGTATAGGCAAAATGATTAGCTTTTTGGGACGAGGAGAATCGGCGTGAAGATCGGCGAGCGGTTGAAGCGGCTCAGGATGATCAACTCCCTCACCCAGGAGGAGCTTGCGAACCGGGCCGACCTGACCAAGGGGTACATCTCCCAGTTGGAGAACGACGCTACGTCACCCTCTATCGCCACCCTGAAGGACATCCTCGACGTCTTTGGCGTGAGCATGCAGGAGTTTTTCGGTGACCCCATCGGCGAGGATGTGGTTTACGGCAAGGATTCCCGGGTTCAGCCCTCGGCTGACGACGCCGCCGTCACGGTGGAGCTCCTCGTTCCCGGCGCCCAGAATCGGGAGATGGACCCTGCCCTCGTGACGCTGGCCCCCGGCGAGGAGATGGACGAGCAGAATTTTCACGAGGGGGAGGAGTTCGGCTTTGTCCTCCTGGGCAAGATCCAGCTTCGGCTGGACGACAAGGTCTATACGGTGAAAAAGGATGAGTGCTTCTACTTCACCTCGGACAAGCGGCACACGGTGAAGAATATCGGCAAGGGACCGGCGAAGATCCTGTGGGTTGTTACGCCCCCCACGTTTGATTACTGATAACGGGAATCGAAGGAGACCAACCAATGAGCAAGGTACTGATAATCGGAGCAGGTGGCGTCGGCCAGGTCGTTACCCACAAGTGCGCCCAGCGCAGGGACATCTTCAGCGGTATCACCCTGGCCTCCCGGACCAAGGCCAAGTGCGACGCCATCGCCGCCCAGCTGAATAACAGCATCAATACGGCCCAGGTGAATGCCGACAACGTTCCCGAGCTGGTGGCGCTCATCAAAAAGGAGCAGCCGAAGCTCGTCATCAACGTGGCCCTGCCGTACCAGGACCTGACCATCATGGACGCATGCCTGGAGACGGGGGTCGATTATCTCGACACCGCCAACTACGAGCCCCGGGACACGGCCAAGTTCGAGTACAGCTGGCAGTGGGCCTACCAGGACCGCTTCAAGGGTGCGGGGCTCATGGCGCTTCTTGGTTCAGGCTTCGATCCCGGAGTGACCAATGTCTATACCGCCCTGGCCGCCAAGAAGTACCTGGACGAGGTGCAGGAGATCGACATCATCGACGCCAACGCCGGAAGCCACGGCCAGCCCTTCGCCACCAACTTCAACCCGGAGATCAACATCCGCGAGGTGACCGCCCCGTGCCGCCACTGGGAGAACGGCCAGTGGGTGGAAACCGGCGCCCTGGCCACGAAGCGGAGTTTTGACTTCCCTGACGGCATCGGCCCCATGAACATCTACCGGATGTACCATGAGGAGATGGAATCCATCGTCAAACACATCCCGACCATCAAGAAGGCCCAGTTCTGGATGACCTTCTCCGACAACTACCTGAAGCACCTGGAGGTGCTGCAGAACGTGGGGATGACCCGCATCGACGAGGTGGAGTACAATGGTCAGAAGATCGTGCCGCTCCAGTTCCTGAAGGCCGTCCTCCCCGACCCCGGCAGCCTGGGACCGCTCACCAAGGGAAAGACCTGTATAGGTGTGGTGGCCCGCGGCCTCAAGGACGGCAAGCGTCGCCAAGTCTACATCTACAATATCTGCGACCACGAGGCCTGCTACAAGGAGGTCGGTTCCCAGGCCATCAGCTACACCACCGGCGTTCCGGCGGTGGTGGGGGGCATCATGATGCTGACCGGGAAGTGGCGCGGCGAAGGGGTCTTCAATATGGAGCAGTTCGATCCCGAGCCCTTCCTGGAAGTGCTTGGCCCCATGGGACTGCCTACGGTTGTCGTCGACGGCGGCGAGTGGCCGGAGCTGTGAGGCCTGCACCCTTTCGTCGTGAAGCAGCAGATTGTATCGTCTAAGGTAGAGCGGGAATGATCAAGAATAAAAAGCTTCCGGACGACATTCTCAGCCGCATCGACCCGCTGGGAGCTTTCCTCGCTCGGGACGAGAGGGTGATCTTCGCCTATCTCTTCGGAGGCTTGGCAAAAGGGGCGCCGAAACCCCTTTCCGACGTGGATATTGCCGTATATCTGGCTCCAGGGATGACAGGGGGAGACACAAAGGCCGAGTTGTCCGGTTTCCTGTCGGACATTCTCGGTACGGATGAGTTCGATCTGGTGGTCCTGAATACTGCGCCGTTGAGTCTCGTCGGAAGAATCCTCGGCACCCGGCGGGTGATTACGGACAAGCAGCCGTATCTCCGTCACGCCTTCGAGTCTCGCATCATGCGGGAGTTTTTTGATTTCAGACGCAAAGAACAGGAAATCCTCTTCAGGAGGTTTGCGTAATGGTGGATGTGGCGCTTGTCCTGCGCAAACTGGCGTCGCTGGAGGATTACCGGAAGCAGATCTCCGAGTTCTCCTCCGTCACGGTGGATGGTTTTCGGAGCGACTGGAAAATTCAGCGCATCGTCGAACGAACCCTGCAGATGATGATAGAACTCTGCGCCGATATCGCCGGCCATGTCATTTCAGATGCGGCCCTGAGGACTCCGGAAACCTATGCCGATACCTTCCGTGTTCTGGGAGAAAACGGCATCCTGACGGCGGAACAGACTGCCGTCATGGAGAAAATGGCAAAGTTCAGGAATGTCGTGGTGCATCAGTATGAAGCCGTTGACGCCGAGATCGTCGTGCTCATCCTGCGGAAACATCTTGACGACTTCCATCTGTTTTCCGATGCCATCGCACGACATCTCGGCGTAAAGACAAAGATATGACCGGAATCGACATTGAAAAAATCCTGAAGCTCGCCCCATCCCCCGCCTACGTGGTGGACCTGGGGCGGCTGCGCCACAACCTGGCCATCCTGGACGAGGTGCAGCGGAGGAGCGGGGCCAAGATCCTCATGGCGCTGAAGGCCTTCGCCATGTGGAGCGTCTTCCCGATCATCCGTGAGACCCTCCAGGGGGTCTGCGCCAGCTCTCCCTGGGAGGCGCGGCTGGGGCGCGAGGAGTTCGGCCGCGAGGTCCACAGCTTTGCCGCCGCCTTCAAGGAGAGCGACGTGGTGGAGCTCCTCTCCCTCTCCAACCACCTGGTCTTTAACTCCTTCAACCAGCTGGAGCGGTTCCGCCCCCTGTGGGAGAAGGAGCGGGGGAGGGTTTCCATCGGCCTGCGTGTCAATCCCGAGCACTCCGAGGGGCATACCCCCATCTACGACCCGTGCGCGCCGAAATCGCGGCTCGGCATCCCCCGGCGGGAGTTCGACGGCAGATCCCTGGAGGGAATCGAAGGACTCCACTTTCACACCCTCTGCGAGCAGCTCTTCGAGCCCCTGGAGCGGACCGCGAAAGTCTTCGAGGAGAAGTTCGGCCAGTTCCTCCCCGGCATGAAGTGGCTGAACCTTGGCGGCGGCCACCATATCACCCGCAAGGGGTATGACATCGACGCCCTGGTGGAACTGATCAAATACTTCAAGGGGAAATACGGGGTGGAGGTCTACCTGGAGCCGGGTGAGGCCATCGCCATCGGCACCGGCATCCTGGTGGGAGAGGTACTGGATGTGGTGCGCAACGAGATGGACATCGCCATCCTCGACGTATCCGCCACCTGCCACATGCCCGACGTGCTGGAGATGCCCTACCGCCCCGGCATCACCGGAGGCTTCGACCCCGGTGAGAAGGCCCACACCTACCGTCTCGCCGGGCCGTCGTGCCTGGCGGGGGACGTCGTCGGCGACTGGTCCTTCGAAAAGCCGCTGAATCCGGGGGACCGGCTGGTCTTCGAGGACATGTCTCACTACACTATGGTGAAGACCACCACCTTCAACGGCATCCAGCACCCGGCCATCTGCACCTTTGAGCCGGAGACCGGCGAACTGCGGGTGGTAAGGAGTTTCGGGTACAAGGATTTCAAGGTCAGGCTTTCCTGATCTCGTTTACAAAAACCACTGTCAGTGCAGCGATGTCAGATTCGTGATGATAACAGTGGCGGAGAGGAGTCCGGCCCGCAGGCGTAGCAGCGCTACGTCGAGGAGCAGGACGACGAGCCGACAATGTTAGCGCGCGAATATGGCATCGCCAGGAGAGCATATGGAACGCTGGTCGATAAATGACTCCGCAAAAATCTACAACCTCCCCAACTGGGGCGCCGATCTCTTCTCCATCAACAAGAAGGGGAACGTCTGCGTTCATCCCTCTCCCACGTCGAAGTATGCCATCGACCTGCGGGCGCTGGTGGACGATCTCATTAAGCGCAAGATCAAGCCCCCAATCCTGCTCCGGTTCATGGACATCCTCCAGGGGCGGATCGCCTCCATCAACCGGGTATTCAAGAACGCCATCGATGAGAACGACTACCCGGCCACGTACCAGACCTTCTACCCCATCAAGGTGAACCAGCAGCGCCAGGTGGTGGAGGCCATCGCCAAGTTCGGCAAGCGGTACAACATCGGCCTTGAGGTGGGCTCCAAGCCGGAGCTGGTGATCGGTATCTCCTTTGCCACCGGCAACGGCATTCCGATCATCTGCAACGGCTACAAGGACACGGAGTACATCGAGACGGTCCTTTACGCTACCAAGATCGGCTACGACATCACCATCGTGGTGGAGAAGATGTTCGAGCTGGAGAAGATCATCGCCCTGTCCAAGAAGACCGGCATCAAGCCCAAGCTCGGCATCCGGGTGAAGCTCTCCTCCAAGGGGACGGGGAAATGGGCCACCTCCGGCGGCGAGGACGCCAAGTTCGGCCTCCGGATGTCGGAGATCATCGCTGCCATAGACGTGTTGCAAAAGCATGACCTCATTGACCGCGTGAAGCTCCTCCACTTCCACATCGGGAGCCAGATCACCAAGATCGACAAGATCAAGACCGCCCTCATCGAGGGGACCCGCATCTATGCCGAGATGAAGAAGCTGGGGGTCGGCATCGAATATCTCGACATCGGCGGCGGCCTGGGGGTCGACTACGACGGCTCCAAGTCCAGCTACTTCTCCAGCGTCAACTATTCCATCGAGGAGTACGCCAACGACGTCATCTACCAGATCAAGAACATCTGCGAGGACGCCGGCGTCGAGTGCCCCAACATCATCTCCGAGTCGGGGCGGGCCACGGCGGCCCACTACTCGGTGCTCGTCACCAACCTCCTGAACACCAACACCCAGAACCTGATGCCCGATTTTGAGGAGACCCTCAACGGCACGGAGAAGCTGGCACCGACGGTCAAGAAGCTGGTGGACATCTACAAGAGCATCGACCGCTATTCCCTGCGGGAGGACTACCACGACACGGTTCAGCTCATCCAGGAGGCGGTGAGCCTCTTCAACCTGGGGTACCTGACCCTCAGCGAGCGGGCCATGGCCGAGTGGCTCCACGGCAAGATCCTGCGCAAGATCAACGGGATCGTGGAGAAGATCAAGCCGATCCCCGAAGAGCTCCAGAACTTCCAACTGAGCCTGCGGCAGACGTACTTCGCCAACTTCTCCCTCTTCCAGTCGATTCCCGATTCCTGGGCCATCGACCAGCTCTTCCCCATCGTGCCGATCCAGCGGCTCAACCAGAAGCCCGATGTCATGGCCTCCATCGCCGACATCACCTGCGACTCCGACGGCGAAATCACGAGCTTCGTGGGGGAAAACGGGCGGACGAAGTACCTGCCGCTCCACAAGATCCGCAAGGACGAGGACTACTTCGTGGGCTTCTTCCTCATCGGCGCCTACCAGGAGATCCTGGGTGACATGCACAACCTCTTCGGCGACACCAACGCCGTGCACGTCACCTTCAACAAGAAGACCGGTTACAAGATCGACACGGTCATCAACGGCGACGCCACCTGGGAGAGCCTGAAATACGTCCAGTACAAGGGACCGGAGATTCTGAAGCACGTCCGTGACAGCCTCGAAAAGGACGTGGCCCTGCGGAAGGTCTCCATCGAGGAGAGCAGCCACTTCCTGGAGCTTCTGGACCGGACCCTTCTGGGGTACACCTACCTGGGGGAGTAATTTCCTCTCCACAGAACATGAAAAGGCGCCGTCCCCTGAAAGGAACGGCGCCTTTTTTCGTCCTGTGCTTCCGGAATCGCTCTACACGGCCAGGTCGATTTGCTGCACCGTGCCGACAGTCCCGTTTTCCTTCACATAAATACCGCTGCTCCTGACCGATCCAAGAAGGGCGTTGCCGGAACCCTTCAACTCGAAGGGGGTAACAACGTTGCCGAGGCTGATGGCGCCGACGCCTGAATCCTTCAGGCTCGTGAGCGTTCCGTCGCTCCCCCCCGACCAGGTGGAGAGCCGGGAGAAGACGGCGTCTTCCTCGTCGATCCAGCCGTTGCCGTCGTCGTCGAAGGCGGCCAGTTCAGCAAACCCCTGGCCGGTGGTGGGGCCGAAGAGTTCGCTCCCGTCGTTGATCATTCCGTCGCCGTTGCGGTCCAGGGCCAGGTAGCCGCTGCCGCCGCCGAGGGTGGCGATCTGGTCGGCCGTGCCGTCGGCGTCGATGTCGAAACTGAAGCGGAGGTCGGACAGCTCGGCTGCGGTGCCGTTGAAGTTGATGACCAGGGGGTCTTTCTTCACCGCGTCGCCCGCCCTCAGGCTTACATCCGTTTCGCTGAGGTGCTCCCGCTCCATGACGAGCCCTAGGTCGAAGCTGATCTCCTTGCCGTCGGCGGTCTTTATCACCCCTTTTGCTTCAAAGGTGGTGCTCTCGAACTCGTAGCTGGATTCATGGAGGTCGTATTCGATCCCCCAGCCGGCCCGCTGGTTTCCCTGAGACTCCTCCTTCGGCTTGCCGCATTCCTCGGGGAGGGGTTCGGTGCACTGGCCGTCCTTCATGCTGTACACGCGTATCTTCCTGCCGGTCATCTTCTCGATGAGGGTCTTGAGGAGTTCCAGACGGGGTTCGAGACTTTCCTCATCCCGGGGACCAAGCCCCTCGGTCTTTTCGGTCCCCTCTGCTTCGTCGCGCAACTCGTTGCGGGCGTGGGCCTCGTCGGCCCGTCCCCGGTTCGACAGAGTGACGGTGTCGTTGATCCGGTTCCCCTCGAAATCGGGCCGTTGGTCCCCTACCCAGAGCTTCAGGGACTCCTTCCGTTCGTACCGTTCCACCGATACGTGCTGGCTTGCCAAAGTAATGTCCGACCCCGTGATTCTCATTGCCGACTCCTTTCGCCGCTCTTCCGGAAAAGTGTCCGGAATGCCTTCCCATGTCCCTGGGTACATCGCTGCTTATGCACCGTATCGACATATGTTGCGAAAAGTTGAGGGAAAAGTTTCCGTAGTGGTTACGTAGTATCCGCTGAACCTTTCCCACTTTCCCTTTTACGTTATACTTTCCCAACACGGTAAAATCACATGACTGACTTCCCCATCGGCTGCAGCGGTTTTCAACTTTCCCGACTGACCGGCCGGGGATAAATGTGCAATGTTACGGGGACAGGGAATCATCCACAAGGAGGGAACAAAGGGAAAAGGTTTTCTGCTGACGTGGCTTCTGGCGACGATCCTCGCGGTGCCACCGGCAGCAGCCGGAAAGGAGGCACGCACCATGAGCGAACTGCAGATTTCAAGTCCGGCATTTGACCACGGAGGGGCGATCCCGGCCCGTTTCACCTGCGACGGGCAGGACATCAGCCCCAAGCTGGTTTTCGGCGCCGTCCCGGCCGGCACCAGGTCCCTCGCCCTCATCGTCGACGACCCGGATGCGCCGGTGGGGACATGGGTCCACTGGATGGTATGGAACATCCCGCCCCAGACGCGGGAGAGCGGCGAGAACAGCGTCCCGGCCGGCGCCGTCCAGGGGCTGAACGACTGGAAGAGGTACCGCTACGGCGGCCCCTGCCCCCCATCGGGGACTCACTGCTACTTCTTCAAGCTCTACGCCCTCGATACCACCCTGACCCTTCCGCCGGCACCACCAAGGCCACTCTCGAGAAGGCCATGGCGGGGCATATTCTTGCCCGGGGAGAGCTGCAGGGGAACTATCGGCGGTGCTGACAAAAAATGTCGTATTACAGAAGTTCTAACTTAGGGTCGCGGAGCTTATGTGCCAATTCCACTTGTGCAAGCGACTCCTCCCTAGAATGTAGATTGACGTTTATTTTGGCTTTATCGGTGGCCTATCGCTTCCTCCTCCTCCGCCACCACTCGCTCCTTCTTGAGGGGTGTCCCACCCATATTTACTGATAAACTCTTTAACATTATCGAAGCTGGGAATATATTTAGGATCACGACCGGTGTAGTCTGTGTAATTCTTGTTCTTGCATATCCGATTAATTGTTTTGTTGTGTGGCATTTTGCCTGATACAACTATGCCCATTTGCATAAAAGAATCATTGTTACATACGTGGTTGTCACCAACTAGACCAAATTCCTTCAGACCAAACACGTGACAACCAACAGGAAAAACCAAGTCACCCGGTCTTGGGCCAGTTTTATATTCTCGCCGTTTACTCATCCATTTTTCACCAGGACAGGCGCCATGGTTACACTTATCAACTGTCGATAATAGAGTTTTCTTTCCACCACAATTTTGATAAATACGTGTGCGTGTTGCAGTGTGGTCTAATGAGTTTCCTTCTACAATTGCATCTTTTTTCCATACCTCCATTTCATAGTCACCAAGACAGCCTTCTGGTAAATCCATAGTGAAAGTAACCAAATCGACTTTAAGGTTTTCACTCATATGGTGGTCTTGATATATTTTTGATCTTGCGGCCTTATACCAAGGGGAGTTTTGTTCGTCCTTTATTTCAACTGTCACATAAATATCTGGTCGCCACTGGGTGTGGTAAGATGTTTTACGGCCATCCCAAGCTCCACCTCTATATTGTATTTTATAGGCTCCATTCTGATTAGTAACAGCTTCACCCATTTTTTGATCACTGCCAACGTCTGAATCCCATGCGTTGACTCGTGCTCCGGCAACGGGTTTTCCTGCCTTGTCAAGCACAGTCCCATAAACCTCTCGCTCAGCTATTGCTACATTTGGCACGATGAACGGAATTAAAATAAATATAATAAATATCATTCTAACCATAACGCACCTCCTCTATTAAGATTTATGATATTCCTTGTTACTGCAAAAATATTTTATTGAGACATGCCTTCTTCAACTCTTGATCATCCTTAAATTCTTCGTTGCAAAGCTTTATAGATTTGTTTAACAATTCTTGAGAACTCACTTTTGCTTTCGCTTTTTCGCTTTCGTAATAAGCTGTGAGCCTGCTTGTGTTAAGTTGAGCGCGCTGCTTGCGATAGTCATGAAAATTGACTGTAGATGTATTGATCAAATTTATTAACTCGCTACTACAAAACGATTCTAATTTGGTGTGTTGGCCACGTAGAATTGCTCCAGCGTAATTTGCGGCTACTTTACCCGCTCTCTTAAACGCAACATCAAATTCACTCTCATTATCTCTAACAAGATCACTCTCATTATCTCTAACAAGAGAAGCTTCAACTTGTTTTAGCGCTCCTGCGAATAGTTTATCAAGATAATCAGTCATATTTTCAAGTTTACTTTTCTTTGTTTCTTCACGCAGACCAAGTTCTACAATGCAGGCAAAAATAAGGTCACGAGCAGGATCAGTTAGGAGAAAATCACCTTGCATCTCGCGTAACACACTTGCTTCCGGACTCCCCACAACTCCATTTCCTGCCTGAGACTGAATGATATTGCCCGCTCCGCCAGCACGTTCTTTAGTTGCCTCCTGTATCTGTTTGAGGATCTCGACGTTATTTGCGTTAATGGTTGCAAGCTCACTTTCCAATTTTTTGAGTTCTTCTTCGTTTCCATTTGTTGATTGTGACGCCTTAAGCTCCCTTAGTGCTTTTTCTTTTTGTTCTTTCTGTTTATTGTTCGTTGCGAGCTCTTCTGCCTTTTTCTCGATCTTGGCGGTACCTTCAGCCTGCTCTTTTTGGGTGGCATCTATATTATCCGAAAAGTTCCCTTGAATACTTACCAACTTGCGTCCGAAAGCACCGGCAGCACTATCCCCGAGGGACAAAGTGACAATTGCATCATCGAGCCGCCCCATAATTAGACTGTAGGTAGTTCCTGAAATAGCTCCGTTGGCATAAGCGAGACAGTTCTGGTACATTTTGTCGCGAAGTAATTGAATCGCGGCGGTACGTTCTCCTAATTGAGCAAGTCCTTCTAATTGCTGTGATGAAAGCGAAACTGATGCATAATTTTTTACGTTTCCAGCAATGCCAAGCGAGTATGCAAGTGTAGTTGCCACATCCGGACTTGGCTCGGTACAAATAATACGTTTTGGGTCCACCAAGCCGTGCGTAGAATAGATACTTGTCTCAGCATCAGTAATCACACGAACACGTGAATCCGTCGCGACTAAATTGTGACTTTTGAGCTGTACGGTGGGTATTTTGTTCGTCGGTCCTACGACGCATGCCTGAAGGACAGTGCATACCAAAATCACGAACAGTCTGTTCATTTCGATAACCTCCGAAAGCAACCCGATTCAAATCGCCCATGAATGAGCTACTTTGGCCAACGCTCACCACTTGTCACCACCCGACCAAGAGCCATCCTTACTCCATCTATAATATGTTGTAAGAGATATCTTTGCTTGTTTGCAACACTCCACCAGCGTATGACCTTCGACACGTAATTGACGTATCAGGATTCCAATCTCATTGCGCTCCTCATCTGAGTATCGAGCTGCCATTGTCTGTCCTCCTTTATTGGTCCATAATTGCTACTGAGTCTTCTATTTCAGTAAATTATCGAGGATATTCGCATTAACACCAATTCGTTCAAAAGTCTTCCGGTTTGCGTCAGCCATTTTTATCAGAGCTATAATCTCTTTTGATGCTGCTCCTTTAGAGGTTGGCCACTCAACAGCGGTCAATTTCCCGGTCCAAGCTTTTTGTTCCTTTTCACAAAAGACAAACAACGTGCCATTATCATCAACCAGAATATCTACGTCAGCTTCGCTTTGAATGTGCTTAAGCATAAGAGCCTCCTGGAAAAATATTTATCTTGTCACTTTTTTAGAAAGATTTTGTAAAGTGTCATAAGCTCTTTGAAGCTCACTTGGATTAGCTGCAGCGGCAAAAGCTATCGCTTTTTGGTTTGCATTTTTTGCTTCTTCTGATAACTTTTCTTTACCAGCAGACCCAATTTGTACACCAAAAAATGTGCCTACGAGAGTTCCTATCAGTGTCAAAAACGGAGATATCAAACTTACTAGACTTTCAGACTTGATATATTCAGTATTGTTGAAATATCTGAATATATATTCCATCAATAACACCGCTAATGTCAGAATAACAGTGGCTATAATGCCTTTTGTGGCTAGATTATAAGCCTTATCAAGTCTATATTTTTCGAAATTGTCGATAGAAGTTTCAGCATCATTTTTTTCATACTCTTCAACATTTAACATATGAGTGTCTCCTTTTCGTTGTTATGTGCTTGAATGCTAATACAAATCAATGCCTATTTCTCGTTTCTATGAGATTGTCAAATAGATATATCCACTCGAGTCACAGGTGCGTGGTTTCATCCGATTTGCCGAAGATACGGGGTATGAGCCGCCAGAAGAGCATTGAAGGTTTTGAGGGGAGGTTAGCATGTTCCATGGCGGACTCCTTTCTTGGAGACGACCGACTTAATCGTGCATTGCAACATGCTGTAATTACTATGCGTGAAGAAATTTTAAGACCTATTAATTGGATGTCAAGTTGCTGTATCAAATTATTCGCGCGCCAGCGAGGCGTCGATGACGGCGAAGTCCTTGCTCTCGTCGTGCGTTGGCGGGAGTTTTTTATGGAATGATGAATTGTTTTATGTTATGAGCAAAATTACTCAATACGCTGAGTAAATACATAATGGAGTCCGACCATGTATAAACGATCTATCTTGAATACGCTCCTGGAGAGGCTTCGCGAGCCGAGGCGTTTCATCCAGGTACTGATCGGCCCCCGCCAGGTGGGCAAGACGACACTGGCTCAGCAGGCAATGGCGGAGCTGAAGCTTCCCTGTCACTATGCGTCGGCCGACGAGGCGGCGCCGGGGAGCAGTGTCTGGCTGGAGCAGCAGTGGGACATCGGCAGGATACGGGCGCGGGGTGATGGCGGAGCCCTGCTGGTGTTGGACGAGATCCAGAAGGTGCAGCGCTGGTCCGACGTGGTCAAGCGGCTGTGGGAGGAGGATGGGCGAACCGGCACCGATCTGAAGGTGGTGCTGCTCGGGTCTTCACAGCTTCTGTTGGGGCAGGGGTTGACCGAGAGCCTGGCCGGCCGTTTCGAGCTGATTCCTGTTCGCCACTGGTCACTGCCGGAGATGACGGACGCCTTCGGCTTCTCCCTGGAACAGTACCTCTATTTCGGCGGTTATCCGGGAGCCGCGCCGCTTGCGGCCGACCGTCAACGGTGGGCACGCTACATCATCGACTCACTGATGGAGACGACCATCTCCCGTGACATCCTGATGATGACCCGGGTGGACAAGCCGGCGCTCCTGCGGCGTCTGTTCCGGTTGGGATGCGACTACTCGGGCCAGGTTCTTTCGTACCAGAAGATGGTGGGGCAACTGCAGGACGTGGGGAATACCACGACGCTTGCCCATTACTTAGACCTTCTGGAAGGGGCGGGGATGATCGCCGGGCTGCAGAAGTATGCTGGCCAGTCCGTGCGGCGCCGCGCGTCGAGCCCGAAGCTTCAGGTCCTCAACACGGCGCTCCTGTCGGCCCACGCGCCCTATGATCTTGCCGCAGCCCTGGAGAATCGCGACTGGTGGGGAAGGCTGGTGGAATCAGCGGTGGGGGCGCACATCCTGAACGGCATCGTCGGCACGGACATCGAGTGCTGTTATTGGCGTGAGGGGAGCTTGGAGGTGGATTTCGTCCTCCGTCGTGGCGGGATGCTGGTCGCCATCGAGGTGAAGAGCGGCCGTGCCAGGGAGACCCTGCCGGGGATGGAGGCCTTTGCCCGCGCCTTCTCGCCGGAGCGGAAACTGCTGGTCGGCGGCCAGGGAGTCCCTGTGGAGGAATTCCTGGCTCTGCCGGTCGACACCTGGCTGGCGGGGTAGCTTGTGCGACCGGCGGCGGGAGTGGTATTTGTGCGGTAAACTGTCTGTCCAGATATGCCCACGTCATGGGGGCGGAAACCAGGGGAGGAACTTGTGGAAAATCTCACCGTAACAGGTCTCGTGCGGCTCATCGGGGCCGGGGCCACCATGATCTACGTGGTAACCGACAACGAACGGCGCACCGAGCAGATCGCCACCCAGGCAGCGGCCCGGCTCCGGGGGGCAGGGGCCCCCTACGTCTGGACCTGCACCGACGGCTTCAGCCGCGACGGCGCCGTGGTAGAGGGGATTGACGATCCGGTGGCGGCCCTCGGGTTTGCCATGGCCCAGCCCGGCCCGCTCCTCTTTATTTTCAAGGACCTTCCCTGGTTCTGGGGCGACAACCCCTACCTCATTCGTGCGTTGAAGGATTTCGCCCTGCGGTCCAAGGCGAAGGCGATCGTGGTTCTCGGCCAGGGAGAGGCGATTCCGGCGGCGCTTCGCGAAGAGTTCGTCGTCCTCGTCCAGGGGCTTCCGGCCATGGACGAGATCAAGGCCTTCTTCGAGCAGGCGAAGGAGCGGGATCCCCAGCTGGCAAAGGCCTGCCAGGAGCGGCCGGGGCTCCAGGATGACCTGGTGGTGGCGGCCCAGGGGCTTGACCTTGTGGACGTGGAGCGGGGGATGCGCGCCGCCCGTGCCGCTGGTGAGGCTGGCGGCGACGGGCTCGCCCGGTCCATCTTTGAAACCAAGCGGGCCACCATCCGCACGAGCGGCATCATGGAGTTCGTGGCGAACGACGTCACCCCCGACCAGGTGGGTGGCATGGAGAACCTGAAGCAGTGGATGACCCGCCGGGAGCAGGCCTTCGGCCTGGAGGGGATCTCCTCGGGGGCGAACCTCCCCAAGGGGGTGCTGATGATGGGGATAGCGGGGTGCGGCAAGTCGCTCTTTGTGAAGGCCATCGCGGCCACGTGGCGGCTTCCCCTCATCCGGCTCGACATGGCGGCGGTCTACGACGGGAGCTATGGGACCCCCGAGTCGAGCCTCCGCAAGGCGTTCAAGACCGCCGAGGCGGTGGCTCCGTGTGTTCTCTGGATCGACGAGATCGAAGCGGGGATCTCCACCCAGGGATTCAAGGCGGAAGGGGGGCCGGCCTCCCGTATCCTCGGCTCCTTCCTCACCTGGATGCAGGAGAAGCGGGCCCCGGTCTTTGTGGCCGCCACCGCCAACGCCATTGAGATGCTCCCGGCCGAAATCATCCGCAAGGGGCGCTTCGACGAGATCTTCTACATCGGGCTCCCTGACCCGAAGGGCCGGGAGGAGATCTTCCGCATCCACCTGGCGCGTCAGAAGATCGACCTGGCCCCCTTTGACATGCCGCTCCTGGCCGGTTCCACCAAGGGGTTCTCCGGGGCCGAGATTGAGCAGGCGGTCCTCTCCGGTGCCTTTGAGGCCCAGGCCGACCGGCGTCCCATGACCCAGCAGGACCTCATGGCCGCCATCAGCCGCACGGTCCCCCTTTCGGTCACCATGGCCGAGCAGATCAAGAAGATCGAGGCCTGGGCCTTCAAGCGGGCGGTGCCGGCGTCGGGGAAGTTTTCCTAGGGGCGTCCTCCCATGCTCAAAGGCATCTCCGGCAATGTCCTGATCCTTGGGGTCGTGAGTTTTCTCACCGATGTGTCGAGCGAGATGATCTATCCGCTCCTTCCCTTTTTCCTTACGACGGTCATCGGGGCGGGACCGGCGTTTCTCGGGCTCATCGAGGGGGTGGCCGAATCGACTGCGGCATTCCTGAAGCTGGCTTCGGGAATCTTCTCCGACCGGGTCAGGAGCCGCAAGGGACTGGTTCTTGCCGGCTACACCCTGTCGAGCCTTGCGCGCCCGCTGGTGGCGGCCGCCACAAGTGCCGGGGCAGTTCTCGCCATCCGCTTCGCCGACCGGGTGGGAAAGGGGATCAGGACCTCACCCCGGGATGCCCTCATCGCCGACTCCACCGATGCCGCCTTTCGGGGGAAGGCCTATGGTTTCCACCGGGCCATGGACCACGCCGGAGCCCTCGTCGGGCCGCTCATCGCCACGGTGCTCCTTGCCTGGTTCGTGAAGGACCTGCGGACCGTCTTCTGGCTTGCGGCCATTCCGGGGCTCCTGGCCGTTGTCCTCATCATTGTGAAGGTGAGGGAGACGGCGCGGACCCGCTCCAGCGACGGCAGCTTCCTCCGCCTCGTCCCCCGGGGCGAGCTCCGGCGGTACCTCCTCGTTCTCTTCCTCTTCACCCTGGGAAACTCCTCCGACGCCTTCCTCCTCCTGAGGGCCGGTGAGCTGGGTGTTGCACCGGCCCGCATCCCGCTCCTCTGGGCCTTCTTCCATTTCGTGAAAATGGCCGGCTCCATCCCCTTCGGTGCCCTGTCGGACCGGATCGGGCGCCGTGGGGTGATCGTCGTGGGATGGGGGATCTATGCCCTTTCCTACGGGGGATTCGCCCTGGCTGAAACCGAGACCGCCTGCTGGCTCCTCTTTGCCCTCTACGGACTCTTTTACGCCATGACCGAGGGGGCCGAGAAGGCGCTTCTTGCGGACATCGCCCCGGTCCAGGAGCGGGGAGGCGCCTTTGGCTGGTACAATTTCGCCGTGGGAGCAGGGGCGCTCCCGGCGAGCATTCTCTTCGGCGTCGTCTGGGAGAAGGCGGGGAGGGAGGCGGCTTTCGGGCTCGGGGCGATGCTGGCGGCCCTCGCGGCGGTGCTTCTCCTCTCCCTCGTGAGGGTGCCGGAGCGGGAATGACCGGGCCCGCTTGACAACGCAGGCGTTGCCTCTATCATTTGTCCTGAACGGCCGGATGCCGTTCGGAACAACTACAAGGGAAAAGAAAGGGATTACTATGAAAAGAGCATCGAGAATTCTGGCCGCCACGGTAGCGCTGTCCGCCCTGAGTGGGCTTGCATTCGCCTCCGGGGGGAAGGACATGAAGAAGGGTGAAGCACTCTTCAAGCAGCACTGTGCGTCGTGCCACGCCGACGGCGGCAATATCGTCAACCCCCAGAAGACCATCGGCAAGGAGGCCCTCAAGGCCCATGGGATCACCGACTGGAAGGGGATCGTCAAAACTATGAGGAATCCCGGGCCGGGGATGACAAAATTTGACACCAAGACGGTACCCGACAAGGATGCGAAGAAGATCGCCGAATACATCCTCAAGACCTTCAAGTGAACCATGGCCGCCAGGGAAGTGCCTGGTAGTCGGTAAGAGCAGAGGGGGAGGCCGGATACTGATCCGTCATCCCCCTCGTGCATGTCCGCATGACGTGTGACAGAAAGGATGGCTGATATGAAGCCTCTCAGGAGCATACTGACGCTGATGGTCCTGGCCGTAACGATCGCCGCGGGCTCCCCGGCCTTTGGCGCCGATTCCCAGTGGGTGCTCATCGACGAGGACCCTGCCACCTCCAATTATTTCTACGACTCGACCTCCATCGCCCAGGGCGAAGAAGGGCTCGTCACCGTCTGGACCAGCGCGGTCTACACCGACGAGGGGAAGGCCGACGCCCTCGACACCATCGGCCATCCCAAGGGGTTCGAAGACCTCTCCTCCACGAGCTTTCACTACACCATCAACTGCCCCGGCGACATGAGCCGGCTGGAGAAGGTTGTCCACCGGGACGGCAAGGGTGGGACGATCAAGGAATACACCCTGACCGGCAAGACCCCGTGGGAGGAAATCGAAGCGGAAACGCGGATGAGCCTGCTGCACGACGCCGTCTGCCAGTGACCGCTGTCAGAGTTCGGGCAACCTGTATCGCCGCCACGCGCTTCTTTCCGGTGGCGGATTCCAGTTAAATGGCCAACGGGGTCGAAATTTTGTCACTCGCGGTCAAATTTAATGACATGGTTGCCCATGAACCCGGTTGAACAACAGCCTGATGATTGAAGGAGGTATATGAATGTAGAGATTTGAATTTGTTGTGTTTTTTCCTTTTCGTTTTCCCTCCCCGCTAGATCGCATCTCCCTACGAAATATCCCTCAAGTTTTCTTCTCTCCCGTCGATATAAATTCAAGATGTTTTTTGCCGTGTGACACTCTGGTGTTTATCTTGCAACTAGATGAATCGGTGAGTGTCGGGGTGCGGCAATTTTTTTTGCCTATCAATGTAAGTAAGTACTTACACATTAAAGTTTGCTGAGGACTGACCATGGCAATTGTCAGGAAGGTCAAACCTGTAGAGAGATTTTCCGTTACCCGCGAGCGGATCCTCGACACCGCCATAGGGCTCTTCTCGACCAAGGGATATTCCGGGGCCACGACCCGTGAGATTGCGCAGCAGGCAGGGGTGGCGGAGGTGACACTCTTCAGGCATTTCACTTCCAAGGAAAAGCTTCTTGAGGCGGTCATCTCCCATTACTCGGCCATTCCCGGCCTTAAATCGTTTCTGCCCAAGGCGCTTGAAATGCCCTATGAGGAGGCCCTTGTCGGGATGGCCGACATGTTCCTCGATACCCTTGTCCAGATTAAGGACTGGATTCGGGTCATGCATGCCGAAGTGCAGCGTTCACCGGATAAATTCATCGCTATCTATCACTCATTTCTCGATGAACTCCTCGAGATTTTTGCCTCCTATTTCCGCGAACTGCAGAAGCGGGGAGTCCTGAGGAATTTTGATCCCGACCTTGGCGCGCGGGTCTTCCACAGCATGTTTTATTGCTTCTTCAACATGGAGGAACTGCTCGGGCGGAAAAAGTATCGCCCCACCGACCGCACCAAGGCTGTGCGTGAATTCGTTAGCCTTTTCATCCGCGGTACCCTGGCAACGCAGGGGTAGATGATGAGCGAATCATTCGATTGACGTGTTAATGAGATAAAGAGGGCGAACACCGGGACGAGGGAGGTGAGAAGTGAAACCGGGGGTTCGTAAGCGGAGAAGTGCCTGAATAAGCAAGAAAGGAGGTCCACTTAATGGGAATCAAAGGGTTTACCCGCCTGCTCCTGCTAGCCGGCGTCCTCAGTTCATCGAGCGGCATTGCGGCTGAGATCCATGGCAGAAGCTCTACCCAGCTTTCGTGGTTCAACAACTACTACAACGACCATAGGCAGGTAGAGCTTGGAGAGTACCTGCGCACGTCGGTCACGAACCTCGACAAAGAGGGGAAAGCATCGATCTACGGGTACGGCAGGATCACACAGGACCTGAACAACGGCGATGGGTTCAACAGCAGATTGTACTACCTCTATGGCGAGTATCGCGACTTCTACGACAAGGTTGATTTCCGGCTGGGTCGTCAGTTCGTCAACTCGGCCGCCGGCACGGCGATCATCGATGGTGGGCAGATTGACCTGAAAAACGTCGGCCCCGTGGCCTTGTCGGTGTTCGGCGGCCGTGACGTCATCTTCGGCCTCGAAAATGAATCAAGCCAGAGTGGCGCCTATGCGTTTGGGGCCGCCGCCTACCTGCACGGATTCAAGTCAACCGATCTCGAGCTGAGCTGGTTCCGTAAGTGGGACCGGTGGGACATTTCCCGCGATATTCTGGGGGCGAGCTTCAAGCAGTACCTGTTCAACAGCCTCCGCCTTTACGGCAACACGCGGTTCGATCTGGTCACCGAAACCTTTAACGAAGTGCTGGCCGGGGTCAAATACTTTCCGATGTCGAACTTGGTGCTGACCGGCGAGTGGTACCAGAGTTACCCCACCTTCGACACTACTTCCATCTACTCTGTTTTCGCGGTGGACCGCTATCAGGAAGCCGTTTTCCGAGCCGACTACACCATCAACGACAAAATCACTGTCAACGGCGGTTACACGGCACAATTCTTCGAAGATGGCGGCAAGGGTCACATCTATCGGCTCGGCTGTAGCGTCCGCCCCGTGGAGCCTCTTCTGATCAACGTCGAGTATGACAACAACCAGGGCTACAACGGGAGCACCAACGGTATCATCGTTGATGCCTACTACGACGTGACCAAGGCCCTGCAGGTGGCCGCCGGCCTCGCCCACGACGTCTATCAGCGTGACGGCATGGCAGACGACGAGATTGCCCGCGTCTACTGGCTCGGCGGCAAGTACCGTCTGGCTAAGAACATGCAGGCGTCGCTTCGCGTGGAGAACAACGTCAACGCGCAGTACGAAAATGACACCCAAGGGCGCTTCGTTTTCGACTACGACTTTTAGAAAGGGGGTAATCTGTGAAGAAATGGTTTATAGCACTGCTGCTTCTGACCGTGTCGACCTTCTTTGTGCAGATGGCCCTTGCTGAGAAGGTGGCCCACAAAGAATACGCCTCGACTCCCATTGCCGACTGCAACAGCTGCCACAAGGGCGAAGGGGTCGCACCGAACCACGACGGCGACTGGCTCCGCCACCACCGGGTGCTCGCCAGCAAGGCGGGGAACAACTGTGCCCAGTGCCACACCCAGTCGTGGTGTCTCGACTGTCACGCGGGAGGCGGCATCGAACGGGATCTCGGAACCCGCAACTACAACCGCGACTACGTTCCCAAGAGCCACCGCAGCGACTTCATCAGCATCCATCCGATCAAGGCCCTGGACAATCCCCAGAGCTGCAACCGCTGCCACGAGCCGTCGTACTGCAACCAGTGCCACAGCCGGTTCCCCAAAGGGTCCATGCGGATCAAGTCCCACATGAGAAGCGGCAACACCCAGTCCTACATCTGGAACAGTGACCATGCCACTGAGGCCCGCAGGAACCTGCAGTCTTGCCAGACCTGTCATCCCGACGGCGACGTCTGCATCAAATGCCACGCCACCAGCAACAAGGGAGGTTCCGGCATCAACCCTCACCCCCGAAAGTTCAAGGGTGACAACATTATCGAACGGAGCGACCGGTCCTGCCGGAAGTGCCACAATCTCTAGTCTCAGAAAAAGTCCACAAGGAGGTATGCAGCATGAAGTTGTCCAAAAGTTTGACTATGTTGCTGGGAACAGCGGCCATGTTTGCCATGTACGGCTGCGGAAGCGACAACCGCGAAAGCAATATTGATCAGCAGACTGCCACTTTCCAGGCGTCAGCGGCCTGTATCAGCTGTCACGCCACGAACAAGACCTCGCCGGTTACCGGCGCTCTTATCGTCGAGGAGTGGAAGAAGTCTGTTCACAACACCAATGCCGGTGCAGCCTGCACCGACTGCCACACCAACAGCGGCCACCCGAACGGCGGTTCCATCGTCGCAGCAGTCGAGGATACCCAGTGCGCCACCTGCCACACGGTCGCATCGCTGGGATATCCGCACTTTGCAAACTACACGACCAGCCTCGCGGCCCAGTACGTGAGCCAGACCGATGCCGCCGGCGTGCAGTGCCGTCAGTGCCACAATCCGCATGATACCACCTCCCTCATCCAGTACAACAAGGACTGGACCGAGTCCGGCCATGGCAATGTCGGCTATGTTCCCGGCAACGCCAGCGCCAGCAGCGTCAACTCCCACTATCCGTGGACGACTGCCGGCCGTGACTCCTGCGCCAAGTGCCACACCAGCACCGGCTATCTGAAGCACGTCGTTGGCGGCACGACCACCCTTACTACCAATGCAGGCGTGTCGACAATCACTGCCGGTCCGTACATGAGCAACAACAAGAAGAACGAGGCCATCATGTGCTCGGCCTGCCACGAGGACTACAGCTGGAAGCGGCGTTCCATCGGTGCCCGGACCATGGAGTATACCTATGACGCGGACCTCGTTCCTGGCGGTGGCTCCGATGCCTTTGCCGGTGCTGCTCCGGCAACAGCAAACGGTGCTGCTCCGGAAACGGCCGTTGTCCTTCCGGACGTCGGCGACTCCAACCTTTGCCTTGTCTGCCATGGCGGCCGCGGCAACTTCCAGTCGAAGCGGGCCTCCCGTTTTGAGGGTCACCACGCCGCGACCGGCGCTGACCTCTTCGCGGCAAACAGCCATTTCGGCTTCGAATTCGCTGGACGTGACTATACCAAGCCGGCCGCTTACGTCCACGACTCCATCGGCGTTGCCACCGGGGCTGGGCCTTGTGTCAGCTGTCACATGAAGTCGACCAAGAGCCATACCTTTGATGCCGTCACCAAGAATGCCAGCGGCGTCATCACCGCCATCAACACCCAGGCTGTCTGCAACACCTGCCACACCGGCGCTTCCGCCATAAATGCTGCCACGCTCGAAGAGCAGTCCCTCGGCTACCAGAATGCCGGTAAGCTTGTGATTGACTACCTGGCCAACACCGTGCCCAACTATACCGGTGCTCCGATCGTTATCACGACCACCGCCCAGGCCAATGCGGCGCATGTCAACACCTACGGTGCGTTCCAGAATTCGCTCCTCACCTCCGAGGACCCCGGCGGGTATGCCCACAACATCTACTATGTCAAGCGCCTGATCTTCGACTCCATCGACTGGCTTGACAATCATACGTTTGACGGCACGATTACCATCCCAGCCGGTTACCCGGCTGCAGCGGCCTGGTTCAATGCCGTTGCGGGAGTTGCAACTCGTCCGTAATTGACGTTGATAACCTGCGTATGCAGAAAAAACCCCCGCTTTGGCGGGGGTTTTTTTATGTCTCCATTGAAATTGTCGCAGGTAGTGCTTTACTACAGAGAAGGAGGCACAACAGATGGCACATAATAACCGTTTCAATCTCCCGTCATCGGAAGTCACGGCAGAAAGCGTCTTCTGGAACCGCCGCACCTTCCTGAAGGCCCTTGGATTTACGGGGCTGAACGCCTGGCCCCTCCTGAACGCCTGCACCAACTTTGCGTCGGAAAAGCTCGAGTTGGGCGGCACCTTTGTCAATCTCAAGACTCTTCCCGCCCCCAGGAATGACCGGTATCCCCTTGATCGTCCCCTCACCGACCGGGTGGAGGCGGCGAAGTACTGCAATTTCTATGAATTCACCTCCGGCAAGGATGTCTGGCGGTCCGTGGAGCGGTTCATTACTCGCCCGTGGCAGGTGGCGGTGACCGGCATGGTGAAAAAGCCCCAAGTTTTCGATGTCGATGAACTGATCCAGACCATGCCCCTTGAGGAGCGGACCTACCGCCACCGCTGCGTGGAGGCGTGGGCCATGGCGGTCCCCTGGACCGGCTTTCCCCTTGCCGAGTTGGTCAAGCGGGCCGAGCCCCTTGCCGGCGCCACCCACGTGCGCTTCCTCTCGTTTCTCCGCAAGGATCAGGCCCCTAACCAGGGCGGGTTCTTCACCACCGACCTCTGGCCCTACCACGAGGGGCTCACCATCGCCGAGGCCACCAACGAGCTGGCGTTCCTCGCCGTCGGCGTCTACGGGAAGGAGCTGCCGAAGCAGCACGGCGCCCCCATCCGCCTCGTCACCCCGTGGAAGTACGGTTTCAAGGGGATCAAGTCCATCATGGAGATACATTTCACCGACCGTCAGCCACCCACGTTCTGGAGCTCCCTCGGTCCCGACGAGTACGGTTTCTGGGCCAACGTGAACCCCGAGGTGGACCACCCCCGCTGGTCCCAGAAAAGCGAGCGGATGCTCGGCACCGGCGAACGACGCCCCACAGTGATTTTCAACGGCTACGGCGAGTATGTGGCCCACCTCTACCGTCCGCCGCGGCGGGAGTATTTTTATTGAGTCCCGTCTCAACGAGTCTCTGAGAGAAACCATCGTGCACAACCCAGAGAGGAAAAATAGCGCCGGCATCCCTCCCGAACTGGCCTCCGACACCCGTTTCCTGGCGGTCGAGCGGACCCTCAAGCAGTTCCAGTACCGCCCCGACGCCCTCATCGAGGTACTCCACGTGGCCCAGGAGGCCTTCGGCTACCTGAGCGACGAGCTGATGGGGCATGTGGCCCGCCAGTTGAAGATCCCCTTCAGCCGTGTCTACGGCGTCGCCACCTTCTATCACTTCTTTTCCCTGGAGCCCCGCGGTGCCCATACCTGCGTCGTCTGCACCGGTACGGTCTGCTACGTGAAACGCTCGGCCGAGATCGTGACGCGCCTGGAGCGGGAGTTCGACGTGAAGGCCGGCAAGACCACCGAGGATGGTCAGCTGACCCTTTCCACGGTCCGGTGCCTCGGCACCTGCGGCCAGGCCCCGGTGATGGTCCTCGACGGCGAGACCGTGGGGCGCTGTACCCCCGATTCGGGCACCGCCGCCGTGAAGGTGCTCCTGGAGAGCGGCCAACCGCCGGTAGCCCTGGATGAGCGGGCGCGGCGCACGCGGGGAGGGGGAGGCACCCCATGAACAGGATCGAACTCAGGCATATGGCCGAGGAGGAGCGGGAGCGGCAGAAGCGGCTCCGCTGCCGGATCATGGTCTGCGCCGGTACCCCATGCCTTTCGGCGGGTGCCCTGACGGTGCTCGAGTCGCTGCGGGATGCCCTGGAAGAGAGCCGCCTCGACGCCGAGATCGAGGCGGTGGCCAGCGGGTGTATGGGGCCGTGCAGCCGGGGACCGCTCGTGAAGGTCCGCCAGCAGGGGAAGAAGGAAATCATCTACGAGCGGGTCACTCCCGACCTGGCGCGGCAGATACTCTTTTCCCTCGCCAAGGGGCGCCGGCCACCCACGGCTTCGGCCCTGCCGGCGGATCTTCCGTTTCTGGCCCGCCAGCAGAAGGTGGTCCTGGCCAACAGCGGCTCCATCGACCCGGAGCGGATCGAGGATTACGTTGCTGCCGGCGGGTACGGCGCCCTGGCCCATGCCCTTCACGAGATGACCCCCGACGACGTCTGCCGCGAAGTGTCCGCCTCGGGCCTTCGGGGGCGGGGAGGGGGAGGCTACCCCACCGGTGTCAAGTGGAACCTGGCCCGCAAGGCCCCGGGCGAGCGGAAGTACGTGGTGGCCAACGGCGACGAGGGGGACCCCGGCGCCTACATGGACCGCTCCATTATGGAGTCGGACCCCCACCGGGTGCTGGAGGGGATGGCCCTGGCCGGCTTCGCCATCGGCGCCGAGCAGGGGTTCATCTACGTGCGGGGCGAGTACTACCTGGCGGGAAGGCGCCTGGAGGCGGCCATCCGGTCGGCGGAGCGCAAGGGGCTGTTGGGGAGCAGGGTCCTGGGGAGCAATTTCAACTTCCGGATCGATATCCGTACCGGCGCCGGCGCCTTTGTCTGCGGTGAGGAGACGTCGCTCATGGCCTCCATCATGGGGAGGCGGGGCCAGCCGTGGCAGCGCCCCCCCTATCCGGCCCAGCGGGGGCTCTGGGGGTGCCCGACCCTCATCAACAACGTGGAGACTCTGGCCACCGTGCCGGCCATCGTGGGGAAGGGGGCCGGGTGGTACGCGAGCCACGGAACGGCCAGGAGCAAGGGGACCAAGGTCTACGCCCTTGCCGGCCAGGTGGAGATGGCGGGGCTCATCGAGGTTCCCATGGGGACGACTCTGCGGGAAGTGGTATTCGACATCGGCGGCGGCATTCCCGGCGGGAAGCGCTTCAAGGCGGCCCAGTCGGGGGGGCCTTCGGGGGGGTGCATTCCGGCTTTGGAGCTGGATACTCCCCTCGACTACGAGAGCATGGCGCGGGTCGGCACCATCATGGGGTCGGGGGGGCTCATCATCATGGACGAGACGAGCTGCATGCCCGACGTGGCCTCCTTCTTCCTGGACTTCTGCCGTGACGAGAGCTGTGGCAAATGCGCCCCCTGCCGGGTGGGAACCGTGGAGATGCACCGGCTGCTCCGCCGGATCACGGGGGGCACCGCCACCATGGACGACCTGGCAAAACTGGAGGAGCTCTGCGAGCTGGTGGGGGCCACGAGCCTTTGCGGCCTCGGCATGACCGCCCCCAACCCGGTGCTGAGTACGCTCCGCTATTTCCGCGACGAGTATCTGGAACACATCGGCCAGCGCCGCTGCGCGGCCGGGGTCTGCACCCTGGCGCCGGCACCCGGCCTCGGTGGTGAGGCGCTCCGGCACGCCCTGGGTGCCCCCGAGGAGGTTCCCTGATGCCGGTCGTAACCCTGACCATCGACGACGAGCTGGTGAGCGGCCGGCAGGGGGAGACGCTCCTCCAGGTCATCCGCGAGCACGGCATGGCGCTTCCCACCCTCTGCCACATGGAGGGGCTCAGCGAGCGCGGCGGGTGCCGCCTCTGCATCGTGGAGGTAGACGGAAGCCCGCGCCCTGTCCCCGCCTGCACCACCATCGTCAGCGAGGGGATGGTGGTCCGGACCGCCACCGAGCGGCTCATCCGCTACCGCCGGATGATCGTGGAGCTCCTCCTGGCCGAGCGCAACCACTACTGCGCCGTCTGCGTCTCCATCGGCCACTGCGAGCTCCAGACGGTGGCGGCCGAGCTGGGGGTCGACCATGTCCGCTACGAGTACCTCTCCCCCCGGCTCACCATGGACCTTTCCCACGAGCGCTTCGGTATCGACCATAACCGGTGCATCCTCTGCACCCGCTGCGTGAGGGTCTGCGACGAGGTTGAGGGGGTGCATACCTGGGACATCTCCTGCCGCGGGGTCCGGAGCCGGATCATCGCCGATCTGAACCGTCCCTGGGGAAAGAGTGAAACCTGCACCAGCTGCGGCAAGTGCGTCCAGGTCTGCCCCACGGGAGCCCTCTTCACCAAGGGGGCCGCGGTGGGGGAGATGGTGAAGGACCCCGCCATGCTCGCGCGGGTTCTGGAGGGGCGCGACAAGAAGGGGTGGCAGGAATGATGGTGATTGTTCGGGTGGATAAACATTCAAACCCCAGTGTAGGGGCGCTGCTTGCCGCGCCCCGATTGGGCGGAGCAAGCGCCGCCCCTACCGTTCATATGTCTAACCGTCGTAACAATAAGAATGGCGCGGAGCCATGCAATGGGTAGGCGGGGAAGGATCCGGTTCGCCACGGTCTGGCTCGGCGGCTGTTCGGGGTGCCACATGAGCTTCCTCGATCTGGACGAGCGGCTCGTGGAGCTGGCCGGCAAGGCCGAGCTGGTCTACGGCCCGTTCATGGACGTGAAGGAGTTTCCCCAGAAGGTGGACGTGACCCTCGTGGAGGGGGCGGTCGCCAACCGGGCCAACCTGTCCATGGCCGAGAAGGTCCGGGAGCGGAGCCGCATCGTGGTGAGCCTGGGCGACTGTGCGATAACCGGCAACGTCACGAGCATGCGGAACCACCTCCCGGTGGCCGACGTCCTGGCGACCTTCCTGAACGACGGGGAAGGGGGCGTTCCCGCCATGGATTACGATGCCGTGCCGGAGCTTCTCCCCCGGGCACTCCCCCTCCACCAGGTGATACCGGTGGAGGGCTTCATCCCCGGCTGCCCCCCCGACCCGGACCGGATCTGGGCTGCCATCGGGTGTCTCCTGCGGGGCGAGCCGGTGCATCTCGAATCAGATATGCTTACCTTCGGATAGGATTACCATGTCACGCACCATAACCATCGACCCCGTCACCCGCATCGAGGGGCACGCCAGCATCACCATCCGGCTCGACGACGCCGGCGGGGTTGCCGATGCCCGGTTCCACGTCACCGAATTCCGGGGGTTCGAGGCCTTCTGCACGGGGCGGAGCATCTGGGAGATGCCCGGCATCACGGCCCGCATCTGCGGCATCTGCCCCATCAGCCACTCCATTGCCGCGGCCCGTGCCGGCGACGCCATCCTTGGGGTGGACATCCCCCCGGCCGCCGCGCAGCTTCGGCGCATCGCCAATCTGGCCTCCCTCATCCAGAGCCACGCCCTGAGCTTCTTCCACCTCTGCGCCGCCGACCTCCTCCTGGGGATGGACCACGACCCGGCCCGCCGCAACCTCTGGGGAATCCTGGAGAGCCGTCCCGACGTGGCCCGGGGGGGCATACGGCTGCGGCAGATCGGCCAGCGGATCGTGAGCCTCGTGGCGGGGCAGAGCGTCCATCCCTCCTGGGCCGTCCCCGGCGGGGTCCGCGAACCTCTCAATCCCGACCATCGGCGCCTGATTGTGGAACTCCTTCCCGACGGCTTCGGCATCGTCCGCTCGGCCCTTGATCTTCTTGACGAGATTTACGGACGCCACGCCGGCGAGATCGGCATCTGCGGGGACTTTCCCTCACTCTTCTCCGGGCTCGTGGGAGAGGAGGGGAGTCTGGATCACTACGACGGCATGCTCCGCTTCACCGACAGCACCGGCAACCTGGTGGAGGAAATCCCCCCCGACCACTACGATCTCGCCATCGGCGAGAGGAGCGAACCCTGGAGCTACATGAAGTTCCCCTTCTACCGCAACCACGCCGAACGGGACGGGGGCGGGATGTTCCGGGTAGGGCCCCTGGCCCGGCTCAACGTCTGCGAACGGGCCGGCACCCCCGAGGCAGACCGGGAGCTCGGGATTTTCCGGCAGCTCCGGGGTGGGGGAGGGGTTGTCACCGGCAGCTTTCACTACCACCACGCCCGGCTCATCGAGATCCTCCACGCCCTGGAGCGGATAGGCGAGATCCTGGACGACCCGGCCATCCTTGACGCACACGTCCGGAGCGAGGCCGGGGTGAACCGGCAGCACGGCGTCGGCTTCTGCGAGGCCCCCCGGGGGACCCTCTTCCACGACTACGAGGTGGACGATGACGGCCTCATCCGGCGCCTCAACCTCTTGATCGCCACCGGACAGAACAATCTCGCCATGAACCGGACCATCCGGCAGGTGGCCGGGGCGTATATCAAGGGGGGGAAGGTGAACGAGGGGATTCTGAACCGGATCGAGCACGGCATCCGGGCCTATGATCCGTGCCTCTCCTGCGCCACCCATGCCTATGGCCGCATGCCGTTGCGGGTGCTCCTCCTGGCGCCGGACGGGTCGGTGGTGGATGAAATAGCGAGATAGAACTGGCGGCTTGCAGCGAGAGTCCCAGAGGAATTCAAGAGGCTGTAAGTCTCCTATAGAGGAAAACCTATTATTTACGAGTTATATTGTGAGAGAATATATATGAGTAATCAAAAGAGGCAGCATTGGGTGCCAAGGGTTTATTTGAGGAATTTTGCTACGCCAGATTCTCAAGACAAAAAAGATCCTCAAATTGCCGTATTCAATCTTTCTGACAAATCCTCATTCTGTACAAACATTATAAACATCGCAGCGGGAAAACACCTTTACTCTCCACTTGATGAGAATGGCAATCGTTCTTTTGAAGTCGAAAATAACCTTGCAGAGCTAGAAGACAAAATCAAACCACACCTTGATTCCATTCTGAACGGAAGCGCCGATCTCTCAAATCACAACTTCAGAAAGTTCATCTCTTACTTTGCAGTAACTCTTTTCATGCGAAATAAAGTGACTATTAGAATTCACCATGAATTCCGCGAGGACATAAAAAACAACTCAACACCGAAATCTGATGGCACGGGGGTCTTGTACGAAATTGAGGGGCGAGCTCATACTTTTAGCGGTGAACATTTGAATCAATTAGAATCACTTGATTCAAACGGGATGCAAAGACTATTTGTGAATTCAATTATTAAAACTGCAAAACCTCTTGCTGATGTGATAAACAACAAGAGATGGTCGCTTCTTATTGCAGATGGCACTAGGTTTATAACGTCAGACAAACCCTTGGTAGCATACCACAACACAGAAAAGAGATACGGCATTGGCACCCGAGGGGTTCATATTCAGCTGCCGATTAGTCCAAGACATTTATTACTATTTGATGATCTTGAGGGTGAACACAACAAGACATTTCTCTTAGATGGCAGCGCTGCAAATTATCCAAACTTTCTTACAATAAAGCAAGCCGAACGGTTCGTTTTCTCAAATACCGAATTATCAGAAGAGGAACTAGAGCTAGTACGAGATGCAAGGAATATATAACTAGGAAGATACACCTGACCAAAAAGCCGTCAGGTGATCTCCCGCGCCATTGAAAAACTCAGGGCGCCGGACGGGACTGTGGTGGATGAGATAACCTCTACAGAAAAACCGGCAGCCGCCCGGTGAGCCGGATCTCCTCCGGTGTCACCAGGGCTCGGTAGGCCAGGGCCTCCACGCCGCTCGCCACAGCCAGCCGAAGCAGTCGCCCATATTCCGGGTCGATGGCGTCGGCCGGTGCCACGCCATCGCCGTCCCCCCGCTGCACCACATAGAAAATCACCCCGCGATCACCCCGCCGCACCATCTCCATCAGCTCCCGCAGGTGCTTCTGCCCCCGCTCTGTCACGGCGTCGGGGAAGAGGGCCCGGCCACCTTCCACAAGCGTCACGTTTTTCACCTCCACCCAGCAGCGCCCCGGCTCACCTTCCAGGAGGAGGTCGATCCGGCTCCTCTCCTCGCCGTAGCGGACCTCTGGCCGGATGCTCCCGTATCCCTGAAGCTCCGCCACGGTGCCGTCCTCGATGGCCTCCCGCACCAACCGGTTCGGCAGCGCCGTGTTGATGCCGGCCCAGAAACCGTCGGCCATGACCAGCTCCCAGGTGTAGGCCAGTTTTCGCGCCGGGTTTGCGCTCCTGGAGAGCCAGACCGGACTGTCGGGGAGGTTGCACCCTTTCATGCTTCCCGAGTTGGGGCAGTGGGCCGTGACAACGGTGCCGTCGCCCAGCTGTACGTCGGACAGAAAGCGCTGGTAGCGGCGGATGAGGGTGCCGGAATAGAGGGGGGAAGGTAGTCGCATGGAGAGGGTTTAGCATGCCGTGCCGTGGCGGAGCAAGGTGAAAGGTGAGGGAAGAGAAAAAGACGGCGGCTTGATTGACAGCGGGTAAAACTCTGTTATTTGGTTTAAAACAATTCGGAATCACTGAGCTTTTCGATTCGCCTTCCGGGGTTGCCTTCCGCGATAAAACCATGATGCCAGCAGCAGTTACACAGTTTGCCGTACGTACATTCTGAAGAAAGGAGTTCAGACGATGCCTACGTATCTTCACCCGGGTGTGTATGTGGAGGAGATCCCGAGCGGCTCCCGCCCCATCGAAGGAGTCGGGACGTCCACCGCGGCGTTTGTCGGCTACACCACGAAGGGGCCGGTGGCCGAACCGACGCTTCTGTTCAAATGGAGCGACTACGAGGAGCAGTTCGGCGGAATCCGCGATCTGGGGAAATCGGCCACGGGCGACCCCATGGGGTTCGCGGTCTACAGCTTTTTCCAGAACGGGGGGACCGCTGCCTACATCGTGCGGGCCATCACGGAGGGGAGCGCCGACACGGCCGAGGGGTTCCTCGTCAATCCCGACGATGCCACCCAGATCATCCGCTTCGAGGCGGCTAATCCGGGGGAATGGGGCAACGAGCTGGAGATCAGGTTCGAGGCCAAGGCGGACGCCCCGGGCTTCTACACCCTGCGGGTCGGCGTCATGGACGGGACCGAGTTCAAGGAGCGGGAGCGGTTCAACGACCTGACCGTGGCCGACGACGGCGCCCCTGACTTCATCGAGAGCAAGGTGAATGACGCCTCGACGCTGATCGGCGTGGAGGTGCAGGACATCAGCCAGTACCTCCTGGGGGTGAGCATCAGCCAGGACCTTGCGACCGTAGCCGATTTCAGCGCCCTAAACGACCTGACCATGACCGTGACCGTGGACGGCACCGCACGGGCGGTGACCTTTGCCGCTGACGCATTTGACGCCACGAGCACCCTCGCCGATGTGGCGGGAAGCATCCAGACTCTCGTGCGGGGCGCGGTGGTGGCCAACCCGGCGGTGCGCGATTTCACCTGCGCCGCTGACGGCGACCAGCTGGTCCTCACCTCCGGCAGCCGCCTGACCACCTCCTCGGTTGTGGTGAGCGGCCCCGGCGATGCCACCGACGCTTCGACGGTTCTGCTTCTGGGGCTGGCAAACGACGGCACCGAGCGGACCGGCCAGCAGTCACTGAACGAAATGCTCTCCGGCATCGCCGGCCAGGTCTCCCTCGACGGGGGAACCAACGGCAGCGAGCCCGACCAGAACGCCTACGACGACATCTTCGCCCTCTTCGAGAAGGTGCGCGACATCAGCATCCTCTGCCTGCCTGGCCAGACCTGGGATTCCACCGCCGAGCAGGGGATTATCGACGCCGCCGTGGCCCATGCCGAGAAGATGAAGAGCCGCATGGTCATCATCGACCCCCCCGAAGGGGTCGAGCTGAAGACCGAAAAGGCAGTCAACGACCTGGGATTCAAGCCCAAGACCTATTCGGTGGTCTACTATCCCTGGGCCAAGGTGGCCAACCCCTTCTACAACGCCGAGAGCAATCCCGGCGTGCCGTCGACGCTACTCGTGGCGCCCAGCGGCTTTTCCGCCGGCATGTGGGCCAAGATCGACGGCCGGCGCGGCGTCTGGAAGGCCCCGGCCGGGGTCGAGACATCGCTCCTCGGGGTGGCCGGCATCCAGTACCCGGTGGAAGACGGTGAGCAGGACTCCCTCAACCCCCTCGGCATCAACTGCCTCCGGAAAATTCCGGGCTTCGGTCCGGTCATCTGGGGGAGCCGCACCCTGGCCACCAAGGCCGATCCCGAGTGGCGCTACGTGCCGGTCCGGCGCACCGCCATCATGATCGAGCAGAGCGTCTACAACGGCATCCAGTGGGCGGTCTTCGAGCCCAACAACCATAACCTCTGGGCCTCGCTGCGGGCCAACATCGGCTCGTTCATGGATGGGCTCTTCCGGGCCGGAGCCTTCCAGGGGGAAAAGGCCAACGACGCCTACTTCGTCCGCTGCGGCCTGGGGGACACCATGACCCAGGGAGACATCGACCGGGGCCAGGTGATTGTCATCGTCGGCTTCGCACCCCTGAAACCGGCCGAGTTCGTCATTGTCCGGATTCAGCAGAAGGTTGCCCAACAGTAAACCTTCAAAACGAAATAACACGGAGCAACGGAGCACACGGAGAATAACCTTTGGAAAGAAACAAACATTGATAAGCCGAAGAACTTTCACGGTTTTCACTACACGTATTCTCAGATTTTCTCCGTTGCTCCGTTGCTCCGTGTTTCAAAAGATTTTCAGCATACAAGGAGGTTTGTGATGGCTGCACCGCTCTTTCCTGTCAACACCCATCGGCACGATCCCTACCGCACCTTCAAGTTCCAGGTCGTCATCGACGGCAAGGTTGTGGCGGGTCTGAAGAAAATGGGAGCCCTCAAGAAGAAGACGACGCCGGTGAAGTGGCGCGCCTCCAACGACCCGTCCCACGAGCGGGTCATGCCGGGGGGGACCAGCTACGACCCGGTGACCCTGGAGCAGGGGCTCACCCACGACCCGGTCTTCGAGGACTGGGCGAACCTGGTGAACAATATCCAGGGGAACGCCGCCATGTCCCTGAAGAACTACCGCAAGGACATCATCATCAACGTTCTGAACCTCCAAGGGCAAGTGGCCATTTCCTACAAGCTCTACCGGGCCTGGGTTTCAGACTACCAGGCGCTCCCCGACCTGGACGCCAACGCCATGAACACCATCGGCATCCAGACCATCACCCTGCAGCACGAGGGGTGGGAGCGCGACACCAGCGTGCCCGAGCCGGCTGAGACCTGATGCGGCTCCCCGGCGGCATCCTGCGCGGAGGCTCCCTCAGGCGGGACTTCGCCTTCCGTCCCCTGACCGGCGCGGTGGAACTGGCCCTGGCCGAGGTTGCCGGGGTCGATTCTCCCCTCCCGACAAAGGTGACGGCGGCCCTTGCCGCCACCCTGGAGCATGTGGGGGGGGAGCCACCCCTGCCGGCTACGGTGGCGGACCTCTCCGTCGGCGACCGCCAATTTCTCATGGGGAGGCTGGCGGTGGGGCTCGGCCTGGGGGAAAGCTGGCTCACGGCTCGCTGCGGCAGGTGCGGCGAGCGGTTCGATTTCTCCGTGAACCACGTGGACCTGCCGGTGAAGGAGGCGGGGGAGGAATACCCCTTCGCCGAGGTGGAAACAAGCCTCGGCCCGTGCCGCTTCCGGGTCCCCACCGGGGCCGACCAGGAGATTCTTGCGGGTCTTGACGATGAGGCTTTCAGGTGTCTCGTGGGCCGATGTCTGGTGAGTCGAATGGGGGATGAACTGCCCCCGTTTACCCCCGACGATGTTGCCCGGATCGAGGCTGCCCTGGAAGCAGTGGCGCCGGAGGTGTCTGTATCGGTTCAAGCCGCCTGCCCTGCCTGCGGCGCCTCCCACGTAATCGATACGGACCCGTACCGGGCACTTCCCCTTCAGTCCGAGGGGAGACTCCTTCAAGAGATTCACATCCTCGCCGCCACCTACCACTGGGGCGAGGCGGAAATTCTGGCCCTTCCCCTGGAAAGGCGCCGGCACTACCTGGAGCTCATTGACCGGGCGCGGGGGATGGCGCGGTAGTAAAAGGATCATTATGGGATTTTTCGCCGACATCATACGCGACAGCCGGAGGGGGGGCATGGCAGCCCACGCACCCGAGGCGCCCGTGTCCCTTGGCGGCGAAGAGACGCCGGCTGACGCTCCGGCCGTGGCGGAGAGGGCTCGCGTTGAGCCCACGGCAGCCACGGGGAGCGACACGTCGGTGATACGACTTCGGGAGGAGGGGGGCGGTCAGCCGGTTTCTGTAGGGGAGAGTCCTTTGCAGAGCGGAGCCGTCACCCGCCAGGTGGTGGGCCCTTCGCCTTCGGAACACGCCCCGGTTGCGGGAATTCCGGAGGTGACGGTGAAAGGCGTAGTCCTTCCCAATCCTGTGAAACGAGAGCAGGCTGATTGCGAAAGTGATCGAACGGTAAGTGGCGATTTCCGCGTTGAGCAGATGGAGTCATTTCACGACGGTGGTTCGAACGACGTTCCAGCAGTATCAGTGAGCGCGAGCGATTCATTTGTACGGGAATCTTCGTCCGGATATGCGGCGTTACAAACTGGGAAAGTGTCTGTGGAAACTCAGGGGAGACGGCAAGCGGGAGTAAGCCGTGCGGGCTCCACCACCCCTCCCGGACTATTGAGCAGCGAAGCGGCCGAAAACCCGGCCATGGGACGCTCTGCCGAACCGGTTGCGGTCGAACCCCTCCAGGCCGGCGTCGAGGCGTTGCCGGCCCCACAGTTTCCGCGGAATCCACCTCCGTCGGCAACCCGGGCGGGTCAGGCGTCACAGCCCGGCGAGGTGCCGGAGGAGACCGGACGGCCTGCCGTCCCGCAGGGAAGGGAACCCCTGGAGGAGACGCACCCCGATCCACCTTCCGGGGCTGTGCCGGCCTCCGTGACGCTCCGCCAGCCCCCTGCCCCCGCCATCGGCGAGCAGTTCCACCGCCCTCCCGAGCGGCGGATGGCTCCCCCCGAGCCCCAGGTCAGGATCGGCACCATCGAGGTCGTGGTGGTGGCCCCGGCGCCTGTAGAGCGCTCTCCCCGGAGCGAGGAGCGAACGCGGCCCGATCTGGCCAGTCGCCACTATTTGAGGAATTTCTGACATGGCCCTTCCGCGCTCATCACTCTCCCAGGTCTGCCGGGCCATCGCCGATTTCGTCAGCGTGGGGCTCGAAGCCAGCGCCAACTCGATCCAGGTCATGATCGGCTCCCCGGCCAGCGCCGCGCCGGCCGCCACCGACACGAACCACCGGGTGAACCTCTTCTTCTACCGGATCGAGCCGGCCGGCTTCTTCACCGGCGACACCCCCGGCGATCCCTGGTGGGTGCGGCTCCACTGTCTCGTCACCGGTTTCGGCCTCGACGAGGAGCAACTGAGCGCCGGCGAGAACGACCTGCGCCTCCTCGGCGAGGTGATGCGGCTTTTCCACGAGACGCCGGTGCAGTCCGCCCTCACGGTGGATGACGAGACGTTCCGGCTCCAGGTGGTCTTTCATCCCCTGGGAGCCGATGAGCTGAACCACATCTGGTCGACCCAGGGGGACGTGAGCTACCGCCCCTCCGTCGCCTACGAGATGGCCCTGGCGCCGGTGCTCCCCGCGGAGCGCCGGCCCGAAAGTCCGTTGGTGGGGCGGATCGGATCCGAGGTCCGCGCCGTACAAGCCGCCCGAACCTCCCCCTTTGCCGGTGCTGCCGCCGCGCCGCCGGTTCCCCGGTCGACGGTGGACACCTCGAGCCCCGGTTGGGCGCCGGTCATCAGCTTCGTTCTGGATGACGGAACGTGCGCCCAAAGCCTCCTCTTCGCCCACGCAAGCCAGGAACTGACTGACTTCGTGCCCCACGTCTGGGTGGCCGGGGAACCGGACGCCCCCGTGACCCTCGCGTGGCAGCGGTGGACGAGCACCGTCGGCTGGGAGGATGTGCCTGATCCTACGGCGGCCACGGCCACGGACCTGACTCTCGATCCCGACGGGGCTGGCGACGCGGAGACCGTTGAAGTGGTCCTTCCGGAGGAGCTGATTTCCGACGGAGGCCAGGCAGTCCTCTACGCCGAGCGGAGCTGGGTGCGGGGTTCAGATGGCGTGACAGTGACGGTGCGGAGCAATCCCCTTCTTGTCACCGTCCATGGAGGCGCCTGATGGAAGCCGCCGCCCGGACCATGGAAGAGGATTCCTTCGCCCCCGAGTGGGAGCGGATTGGCCTCCTGGCCCATATCCTGGCAGGGTCGCGCCAGGGGCGGCAGGCGTCCCAAGGTGAGCTGGAGCGGCTTCGGACTCTCCAGCGGCAGGTGGAGACGTCCCGCCGGCAGGAGGGGGGCTGGACTGTGGTGGCGCCGGCGGGGCTCTCTCCCATCGAGTTCGACGTCCTCGCCTGCGTGGTGGCCCCCGAGGCGGAACCCCGGCTGGGGTGGCTCTTTCAGACCCTGCAGCCCGGCACCCCGACACCCTACCCGACGCCGGCGCTCCTCCAGGAGCTTCTGGCCATGGCCCCGGAGGAGACGCCGCTCCTCTACGGGGCCCTCACCGAGACGTCGCCATTGCGGAGCAGCGGCCTCATCGAGGTGGAGGGGGGGGACCCGTTCCAGCCGGTCCGCCCTGCGGCGGGGGTAACGTCGCGGCTTCTGGGGCGCCCCGCCGTCACGGGGGACTTGCCGGGGGCGGTGCTGGTGAAAACCCCGGCCCGGTGGGACGATCTGGTGCTCCCGTCGGATCGGGTCGCCATGCTCCGGGAGTTTCTCCTCTGGATCACCCACAAGGCCACGGTGGTGGGTGAGTGGGGTGGCGGCGACTGCGGCGGGCCCGTGGGGCTCTTCGCCGGTCCGTCGGGGACGGGAAAGACATTTGCCGCCGCGGTCCTGGCCGCGGAGCTGGGGTGGCCCCTCTACCGGGTCGATCTGGGGCGGCTGGTGAGCAAGTACATCGGCGAGACGGAAAAGAACCTGAACCGCCTCTTCGACGCGGCCCACGGCCAGCCGATGATCCTGCAGTTTGACGAGGCCGACAGCCTCTTCAGCAAGCGGGGGGAGGTGCGGGAGGCCCGGGACCGGTACGCCAACATGGAGGTGAGCCACCTCCTGGCCCGCATCGAATCCCACCAGGGACCGGTGATCCTCACCACAAACCTCCGCAAGCATTTGGACCCGGCCTTTGCCCGCCGCTTTCAGGTGGTGGTGGACTTTCCCCGCCCCGACGCCGAGGCCCGGACGCGGCTCTGGCAGCGGCTCCTCCCCCCCCGGGCACCGCGGGAGCAGGGGGTGAACCCAGCCTTCCTCGGGGCCGCCGTCAACCTGACCGGCGGGAGCATCCGCAACGCCGCACTCCATGCCGCCTACCTGGCAGCCGGCGCGGGGAAGCCCCTGAGCCTCGGCCACGTGGCCCTTGCGGTGTGGCGGGAACTGGGGAAGGACGGCCGGGAGCTCTCCCCCACCGACTTGGGGCCCCTGGCACCCTTCCTGCCGAAGGAGGCCCCATGCTGACCGTCGACCGCATGCGCCTGCAGTTGCCTCCCGCCTTTCGGGACCGGGCCGGGGAGATCGCCCGTCTGGTGGCGGAGGAGTTGGCAACGGTCCCCATGACCGCCGACCTGCGGATCGACCGGTTGGCGGTGCCGCCGGTGGAGGTGACGCACCAGGCCACCGACCGGGAGGTGGCCCGGGCCGTGGCGGTGGCGGTGGGAGAGGGACTGAAGGCGGTAACCTGAGAAGTCCCCTCCCCCCTGGCGGGGGAGGGTTAGGGTGAGGGGGAAGTGCCCATGAAATGCCAAAGGTTCTGGCTTCACCCACCCCCCAACCCCCTCCCGTCAAGGGAGGGGGAGCATAAAGTGTATTTGTCGGTTTCGGAGATGAGGTAACGCCATGCTCAACACCACCAAGGGGATGCTCATCGAATACGCCCTGTCGATCCCGCCGCTGGTGCTGGTCTTCGACTTCAACCCCCAGTCCCTTACCCGCTCCCGCACCATTACCCTGCGGACCGGCAGCGCCCCCGGCACCCGGGGTGGGTACGACTTCGCTCTCCCCACCGAGACGGCCCGGGTGGCTCAGGGGGTCACGGTACAGCCCGAGAGCTTCACCATGGATATCCTCCTGGACGCCACCGACCGGATGAATGATGGCGACCCCATCGCCACCGTGTTCGGCATCGAGCCGGAGCTGGACACCCTGCGCACCATGGTGGAGCCCAAGGCCCAGGGGCCCGGCGGGCTGCAGACCCTGGCGAGCCTCGGCCTCGGCGGCCAGCGGGCATTCCAGCGGAGCGAGTCGGCGTCGGTGTTGCTGCTGGTCTGGGGGACCCACATTCTTCCCCTGTTCCTCACCAGCATCCGCGTGACCGAGGAGGCCCACCTCCCGTCCCTGGTCCCCTACCGGGCGAAGGCGAGCCTCACCATGCAGGTCATCGAGGGGAACAACCCCTTCTACCAAGTGGAGAAGGTGCGGCAGGTGGTGGGTGCCGCCCTCAACACGGGACGCACCGTGATCGGAGGGATTTTCTGACATGTTCCAGAAGGGGAGCCGCTACGAGAAAACCGAGAAATTCGCGCCGTCCTCCGACGGGACCACGGTCTTCGCGGGGATCCGTCCCCGGGCCATGGGCCCCGCCACCGGGGTCGTGGAGCACGTGGTGAAGGCCGGCGACCGCCTGGACCTCCTGGCGCGCCACTACTACAACGACGACCGCCTCTGGTGGCGGATCGTCGACGCCAACCCCGACTTCCTCTATGGCGGCGACATGATGCTGGAGGATATGGAGGGACGGGTGATCCTGATACCGAAGGCGAAGGAATAGGGCATGATCCTGGACTTTCTGACCGCAAAACGGCGCGAGCCGGCCGAATGCATCATCCGCGTGGGGAGCGCCGGAGAGGAGATCGCCGACCTCTACCCCTTCCTCACGGAGGTGACGGTGGATGCCAGCCGGGCCGAGCCAGCGGTGGCGACCATCACCTTCGAGAGCCGCCGCGACGAGCAGGGGAAGTGGTTCGTCCAGGACGACGGGCGGCTCGCCCCCTGGGAGCCCATCGTCATCGAGGCGGCTTTTGGCAGCGACACCGAGGAGGTGATGCGGGGGTACATCCGGGAGGTTCGGGCCGACTACCCGGAGGATGCCGGGAGTGCCCGGGTCATCGTGGAGTGCCGGGACGACTCCCTGGCCCTGGACCGGGAGCATGTCCGGGAGGTCTGGGGAGGAGACGCCCCCACCGCCGACCAGGTGATCGTTCCGGCGATTCTCGGCAAGTACGGCCTTGCCCCGGACCCGGACAACGGCAGCGGCCAGACGGGGCTCGTCATCAACCAGGACGGGACCGACATCGAGTTCCTCCGGGGTCGCGCTGAGGCCAACGGCTACGACCTCATCTTCCGGGAAGGGATGGCCTACTTCGGCCCCATGCGCCTCGACGCGGAGCCCCAGGCGACCATCATGGTCTACGCTGGGGAGGATACCAGCGCCTACCGCTTCTCGGTCAAAGACGACGGCCACCAGGCCGACCAGGTAACCTTCGACCGGGCCGAGACCGCCGGGAGCGGCACTGTCTCCGAGACGGTGGACCCGGACCTCCCCCTTCTGGGGACCGAATCGGCCACGGGGGCCGGCAGTGGCCTTCCCGACTTCGCCTGGCGCATGAGCCGCCAGGGGGAGATGAGCGAAGACGAGTGGCGGGCCCGGGCCCAGCGCCGGGCCAACGATCTCTCCCTCCGGGTGAAGGGGGAGGGGGAGCTGGACGGCTCCCTTTACGGCCATGTGCTCCGGGTGGGGGAACCGGTGGGTGTGGACGGCGTGGGGGATCGGTACGGCGGCATCTGGTTCGTGGATACCGTCAAGCACCGGTTCAGCACCGAAGGGTACCGCCAGACCTTCAACCTTTTGCGCAACGCCTATGGCGACAACCTGGGAAGCGGCGCCGGCGGTGTGCTGGCCGGCGTTTTGGGGGGATAGATGGACGACCTGCTCCTGGAACTGGCGCGGCAGTACAGGAACCGCTATTACGGCAAGTACCGGGGGTTCGTGACCGACAACGACGATCCCGAGCAGCGGGGGCGGCTTCGTCTCATGGTGCCGTCGGTGCTGGGCGAAACCCCCACCGGCTGGGCCCTGCCGAGCCTCCCCTTCGGCGGCCTTGCCGACCAGGGGCTCTTCGTGGTCCCCGAGGTGGATGCCCAGGTCTGGGTGGAGTTCGAGGCGGGGAACGTGAACCTCCCCATCTGGACCGGCACCTTCTGGCAGGCGAGCGGCGACCCGCCAGCGGAGGCGGCCAAGTCTCCCCCCACGACCCGGGTGCTGAAGACCCCGTCGGGCCACGTTCTCCAGTTCGACGACGAATCGGGAGCCGAGAAGTTCCGCCTGGCCCATCCGGCCGGCACCGAGATGACTGTGGACGAGAAGGGGACGGTCATCGTGGCCGATGCCAAGGGGAACACCCTGACCCTGGACGCCGACGCCGGCCAGATAGTGGTGGAGGACAGCAACGGCAACACCATCACCATGTCGTCCAGCGGCACCACCATCGAGGACTCCAACGGCAACAAGGTGGAGATGGCCGCCTCGGGGATCACCGTGAAGGGTCAACAGGTGGTGGTGGAGGGGCAGACGGTCATGCTGGCGGGGCAGGGGGGCGAGCCGATCATCAAGGGGACGACTTTTCTTGCCACCTTCGCCGCCCACGTCCACCCGAGCGCCATGGGCCCCACCGGCCCGCCGACCCCCACGGGGGACATAACGAGTAATCTGTCCAAGAAGGTGATGACGTCGTAGACGCTCGTTTTCATCGATGGTGGGTAGAGCGAACGGGAGCCCTCGGCCCACTCTGGAAGCTTCGCTTCAAGTGTAGCGAATAGGGGGTGGGCAAAGAAGGAGATATCAACTTATGTTTAAGAAATGGGAGAGTAAGACAGACGCTGGAGTATCTCGCTATGAGTGCCAGACTGACATTATTGGGAAAGCACTTAATAGTTCGGATCACAATCTTGATGAGTTGATTCGACTGATGCGTGAGACAGGCGAATCAGCTGTCTACCTCTGTGGTACAAGACTTGATAATGACTATGGATTTGGCAGTAATGATCTCGGAACGGCAATCTCAGTTCTCCCGCAGGATGGACCTAAGGCAGCAGAACCTGGCTACCATCCCGGCAGCACAGAAGTTTATATCATATTCCAAGGCAGTCTTGTTATAGAAAGCCTAGATCGGATGTGCTTGAGGGCACATAATTATGGACAGTTCGATGTACTAGTGATTCCTCCTGGACAATGTCACAGGGTCCGAAACGAACCTGAGCGTCAGGCTGCATCCTTTATCGTGAAAACAAATCCACATCACAAACCTGGAGTGGTCCGGTGTAACGATTGCACATACTTTAACAAGCAGGATGATTGCCCAGTAAGAAGCAGTTGGCTTCACGAGAAAAAGGTACATGAAGACTCAACAAGTGCGTGAAGTATTAATGTCGAATTTATTTATGTAATTTGCGCACTCGATGTGCATAACGGACAGCGATTATTTGGAGAATTTCATGAACCGCCTGACCGATCCACCCTATATGGCCTTTCCGCTCCGCATCGGCGACCACGGTGCCGCCACTGCCGACCGCCGGTCCCACGTGCGGCAGCAGATCGAGCAGGTCCTCTTCACCAATCCCGGTGAGCGGGTCTTCCGCCCCGACTTCGGGGCCGGGCTCAAGCAGCTGGTCTTCGAGCCCAACGCCTCGGTCCTCTGGGAGATCACCCGCAAGCGGATCTCCTCGTCCCTGGCCGAGGCCCTCCGGGGGGAGGTGGACCCCAAGAGCCTGGAGGTGGACGTGAGGGGGGAGGGGGAGAAGCTCCTGATAACCGTTTCCTACGCCCTGGCTGCCATCGGCCATGCCGAGCAGCACGAATTCCTGGTGTGAAATCATGGCCGAGAACCCTACAAGCATACTGACCTTTGAAGGACGCTGCCCCGACTGCGCCGAGCGCCGGGTGGAGCTTCCCCAGCCCATTCCCGACCCTGGTGACGACTTCGACTGGCTCGCCCGGGACTACGACAGCTTCCGCCGCCTCATGCTCGAAGAGCTGGCGGGGCGGTTCCCGGAGCGGACCCGCTGGACCGCCGGCGACCTGGAAGTAGTCCTCGTGGAGGCCCTGGCCGCGGTCCTCGACCAGCTCTCTGACATGGCCGACCGGGTGGCGACGGAGGCATACCTGGAAACGGCGCGGCGTCCCGAGTCGGTGCGGCGGCTCCTCTCCCTCATCGGCTACGACGCCGCCACCGCTGCAGGGCTGGAAGACGATCCCCCCGCCACCCCCGACGGCAAGACCCGCCACCAGAAGCTCGATGAGCTCTGGCGCCGCAACCCCCACCTCATGGACCCGGCCCGCCTCGAAGGGCCCCGGGCCATCCACACCCAGCGGCGGATGGTGACCGTGGCCGACTACGCCGACCGGCTCACCGACCATCCCCTGGTGCTCAGGGCCAGCGGCTGGAGCGCCTGGACCGGCTCGTGGCCCACGGTCCGGGTGGCCACGGTCCTCTGGAACGACCATCCCCTCGACGAGGAGGGGATCATCTTTCCCGACGACCTGCGGGAGCGGGTCGAGGCGTTCCACCAGGAGCACCGGATCTGGGAACCGGTCTGGGAGCCCGAGCCCCCAACCATCCGGACCATCCTCCGCCCCTACCTGGAGGCCTGGCGCATGGCCGGCCAGGAGGTGGTGCTGGAGGATGCCGTGCCGGTGGGAATCAAGATGTTCATCTCCATCCGGGTGAGGGAGAACTACTTCCAGTCCGAGGTCCGCAACGCCGTCCTCCAGGCCCTCGGCATCGGGCCGGGGGGCTTCTTCGAGCCGGGGCGCCTCGGCTTCGGCGAAGACCTCTACGCCAGTGACGTCTTCCAGACCCTCATGTCCCTGGACGGGGTGGAGAACGTCTGCCTCAACCGCTTCAAGCGGTTAGGCGACCAGTTCCCGGACCAGACCGACACGGGGCGCATCCCGCTCCAGGGGCTCGAAATCGCCGTCTGTGACAACGACCCGCGCCGCCCCGAGCGGGGCTATATCAACCTCACCCTGACCGGAGGGCGCCGAGGATGAGCACCGGAACTGATCTCACCCGCTGGAACCGCGCAGGACTTCGCCGCTTCAGGTACGTGGACGGCAACGCCGTCACCTTCCTGGAGATGCTCCGGGCCGAGCTTGCCGACCGCTTCCCCAACTGGCAGGAGGTGACCCAGCTCCCCGTGGCCGAGACGGAGGGAGAGCGCCAGGAGCGGATGCTGGAGCAGTATCATTCCCCGCGCCGGGACTGGGCCTGGGAGATCGCCCGGGTCCTGGCCCGTTCTTCCTCCGTCCTGACCGAGCACCTTGACGCCTACGCCAACGAGGGGTTCCTGGGGACCGCCACCCAGTGGGACACGGTGCGGCGGCTGGTGGAGATGATCGACTACCATCCGGCTCCACCGGCCTCGGCCTCCACCCGGCTCGTCATCGAGGCGAAGGAGGCGGGGACCCTCCCGGCGGGCTTCGCCGTGAAGCATACCCCCCCTGACGGCAGTCCCCCGGTGGTCTTCGAGACCCTGGAGGAGCTGAAGGTGGACCCGCTCCTGAACGGGCTCCGTCCCGCCGAATACAACCGGAACCAGGAGCGATTGGGTGGCGACCTCCTTCTCCTGGAGGGGGAGGTAGAAGACCTCAAGACCGGCGAGCCCCTGGTCCTGGAAGACGAGCAGAGCGGGGTTCTCCGGGCCTACCTCATCGTGGGGACCCGGCTTGTGGAAGGAAACACCGAGGTGCGGGTCACCCCCCGGCTCTCCCACCGGCTCCGGAAGGGGTACACGCTCATCCATGCCAAGCCCGCCGAGCGTCTTGCCCCCATCGGTCCCGCAGCCAGGGGGGCCGAGCTGGAGCGAGTTCTCCGGCTGACCGAAGAGCCGGAGGGGCTCCTCCCCGGCATGGTGATCCACATCGACGACGGGGCAGAGGAACTCTACCGCCGGGTTTATTCCGTGACGGGGAAGCGGCTCGTCCTCGATACCGACGTGGGACCCCTGCGGCTCGACACGGCCCTGGTCGGCTACCCGTTCACCATCACGGTGACCGCCCAGGAAGAGCGTCCCGTTGACAACCCCGACGCCGTCATCTATGCCCTCCGGGTGGCCGGGGACTGGTCGCGGCTCGCCAACCGGCGGGTGGCCCAGGAGACCGTTGACGCCAACAAGCAGAAACATCTTCCGTTCTATACCGTGACGGCGGCCCGCTACCATCCGGCCGACAGCGACCACCCCCGTCGGGGATACACCATCCTGACCGTCTCGTGGCTGAAGAGCGACCATCCCTTCCCCCTGGACAATCCCCAGACCCTCCTGGTCCCGCCGGCCGTGGCCGGGCCGTGGCGGACCGATACCTTCCTGGAGAAGCAGGATGGCCACCTCCCGGATGCAATCGTCACCGGCAAACCGAAGAAAACCACGGCCGGCGACCTGGCCGTGGTGGTCATGGGGCAGCAGGCCTCCTGGGCGCGGCTCGCCTCGGTGAGCGTCGACCTTGACCGGGAGGAGGCGACCCTCACGGCGGAGGACAGCTGGGACGACCGGGGGGGCGGCGATTTCTTCCTCACGGAGACCACGGTCTACGCCCACTTCAAGGAGGCGCTCCGGACCGTGGCGTGGCAGGAGAACCGCCAGCCCGTGACCGGAAGCCGCATCCCCCTGGCTTCAGTCCCCGCGGCCCTGGAGAAGGGGCGCGTCCTCATGGTGGAGCGGACCGACGACGCCACTGCCGCCTTCTTCACGACGGTGGCGAAGATCGAAGGGACTATCCTGGTCCTGGCCCGGGACCTCCCTGCCGGATTCACCCGGGGAAACACCCTCATCGCCGGCAACGTGGTCCTCTCCGGCCACGGCGAGAGCAAGGGGGAGAAGGTCCTGGGGAGCGGCGACGCCACCCGGGCGAACCAGTCCTTCGTCTTCGCCGAGACAGGGGTATCCTTTGTGGCTGACCCGACCCAGCCCGCAGGCGTCAGGGCCGCCATCGACCTGTCGGTGGCCGGCCGGGTCTGGGAACAGGTGGGGAGCTTCGCCTCCTCGGGACCCACCGACCACCACTACACGGTGAGGATGACCGAAGCGGGGTACCTCCTGATCGCCTTCGGCGACGGGGTGCGGGGCCGCCGCCTCCCAACCGGCGCCAACAACGTGCGGCTCACTTTCCGCTCGGGAACCGGGCTTGGGGGAAACCTCCCGGCCGGGAGCGCCTTCAAGCCGGCCAAGCCCCACCGCCTGGTGGAGAAGGTGCGCCAGCCCATGGCCGCCACCGGCGGCAACGACCGGGAAGGGGTGGAGTCCCTGCGGGAGAACGCCCCGGCAACGCTCCTCACCCTGGAACGGGCCGTATCCCTCGACGACTTCGCCTGGCTGGCCATGTCCCAGAGCAGCGTCTGGCAGGCCCGGGCCTTCAGCCGCCCCACGGGGCTCGGGCGAAACGACAAGGTGGAGGTGGTGGTGGTCCCTGCCGGGGGCGGGGCGCTGGGGACCCTCGCCGCGACCCTCACCGCATTCCTCGTGGCCCACGCCGTACCGGAGGTGGAGGTGACGGTCCTCCCCTACGAATCCCGCACCTTCGCCATGGAGGTGCTCCTGACCGTGGATGCCGCCGCCTACAACCCCGATGTGGTGACTGCCGCCGTGAAGAGTGCCCTCCAGGACTCCTTCTCCCTCCAGAAGCGGAGGCTGGGGCAGTCCCTTTTCTTAAGCGAGGTCTACCAGGTGGTCGAAGGAGTGACCGGCGTGGAGCACTCGGTGGCGGTCATCAATGGCGACCGGACGGCGCGGCTTGTGGCTGCCGGCGACCGGGAGGTCCTCACCCTGGGGCAGCTGGTGGTCACGGTGGAAGGGGAGGCCGCGGCCGGCCCCTCGCCGGGAGAGGCCGCCGAGCCCGGGGTGCCGGTTCCCAAACAGCGGCTGGTGGGACGGCGGGGAGTGGGAGTCATCCAGGGGGTGGGGGCCCGCTACGGCGAGCTCCTCCGGGGAGCCGGCATCAGGTCCCTGAACGATCTGCGGGGCATCGACCCTGGTGATCTCTCCACGGTCGATATCCCAATGGTCAGGTTGTGGGAGTTCAAGACCAAGGCGGAGATTGTCGTGGGGCTCGCGGCGGACCGCACCCGCCTCTCGCCGCTCCTGAACCGCACTGTCCATGACCTGGCCGAGGCCTCCACCGCTGAACTGGCCCGGCTCACCGGCGAGGCGCCCGCGGCCGTGGACGAGCTGAAAGCGAAGCTTCGCCTCCTGCAGATCGCCCTGGACGAAGAGGTCTTCGCCACGGTGACCCTGCGGGAGTTGTTGAGCGAGCTGGATTAACCGGAGACAACCATGGCCACCGACAAACCGACAACCGCCACCGGCACGCAACTCTACGGCATCCTCCCCGAGGTCTACCGCACCCGCGACAGCGTGGAGTTCGGGGGCGAGGGGGACCTGGCGCGGTATCTCGATGCCTGCGGCGAGCTCCTTGACCGGATCCGCGCCACCCTGGACCAGCGCCTGGCCGACTCCTTCCCTGACAACCCGCCGGCGGGGCTCACCTGCCAGCCCTGGCTCATCCCCTACTTCGCCCAGCTTCTCGACGTGCGCCTCGTCTCGCCGGACGAGGAGGGACGGCGCGACGAGGTAGCCAATGCCGTGGCCTGGCGCCAGCGCAAGGGGACCCTCACCGCCATCGAGCAGATCGCCGAGGCGGTGGGGCAGATGGAGGTGGAGATCCAGGAGGGGTGGCGGCGGACCGCCGTCACACCCCGCATCGGCATGCCGCAGCTTCCGGCCGGGGCACTGGGGGAAGACCCCCTCTTCGACGATTTCCAGAATCATCCCCTCTGGGCGGCACGGCATCCGGACCTTCCAACGGCAACCGCCGATTTCCGCTACCCCACCCGGGCCATGGAGGTGGCGGTGGCCCCGGGCGAGTTCCCCTCGAACCCCGCTGCGAAGCTCACCACTTTTGCCGGCACGCCCGTCTGGTGGCGCCAGGTGAATCCCCATGGCGCCCCCTGCTTCCCCGGGAGCTTCGACGACGTCTCCCGCCGCACCGTCGATCTCCGCACCCCCGACTGGCGGCAGGGGCATATCCACCCCAAACGGGTGATCCTCTCCGCGCCGCCCCCCCTCGGCTTCTTCGAGCCGGGGCTCTTCCCGGTCCACACGGGGGACATGCTCCTGGACGTTGAGAAGGAGCACCTGCTGGAGGATCTCATCATCGACGGCACCCTCACGGTGACCGCCGGGACGCTGAGGCTCAGGCGGTGCGCGGTCCGGGCCCTTGAGGTTACGGTCCCTGCCGGGACCATGGAGGAGCCGGTGCTGGATGCCCAGGAGTGCCTCTTCGACAATATGGAGGTCCCGGGCCTCGCCCGCCTCGAATACTGCACCGTCCTGGGCCACTGCGAATGTGGCCGCATCCAGGCCAGCGACTCCCTCTTTGCCGGGCAACTGACGCTGGTGCCCGGGTCGAAGGAGAAGCCCCACTGCGTCCGGTTCTCCCGGGTTCCGGAGGGGGTTTTGACAACGGCGCTCCTCACTCACCGCAACACCACCGAACGGCCGGTTTTCTACGCCTTCGAGTTCGACGAAGGGGGAGAGGTGGTCCGCCGCACCGCCCGGTTCGGAGAGCCGGGGTGCGCCGTCCTCCATCCCGCTACCCCGGAGGCGGTCCGCTTCGGGGCCGAGGACGGCGGCGAGATGGGTGCCCACCACGGCTGGCGCTACAGCCTCCTCATGGCGGCGGTGCTGGACAAACTGAAGGAGTTCCTCCCGGTGGGGATGGAGGCGGTCATCGTCCCGGACCTCCGGCTGCACCGGCCGCCGTTTCCGCCGTGCGATTGAATTGACATCCTCGCAATAGTCCCCTCCCCCCTGGCGGGGGAGGGTTAGGGAGGGGGGGAGGCAGCCATGAAATCAGCAGGTTGCAGTTTCACCCACCCCCTGACCCCCTCCCGTCAAGGGAGGGGGAAAAGGCTTGTGCATGCAATGCCAATAGATTCCCACATACAGGGGTAGCCCATGAAAACTCAGATTTCACGTGACAGTTTCCAGCCGGACAAACGCTACACCGGCATCCACCAGCAGCAGGGGCGGGTGATCACCGACGCCGACTGGAACGAGCTGGTGGCCATCTGCCGGGAGCAGCTCCTTCAGGCCCTCGCCGACGTGGTCGGCAACGGCTCCCCCCGCACCGGCGCCGTTTCCATCACGGCCGACCGGAAGATCCAGCCCGGCGACCTCTACGTGGACGGCATCCGGGCGGAGCTGCCGGGGAGTGTCCCCCTGGTGGCCAGCGCCCAGCCCGACCTCCCCGGCTACCCGGCGCTCCCCGCCACGGGGCCCTACGTCGTCTACGCCGACGTGTGGGAGCGGGCCGTCACCTCCCTGGAGGACGGCACCCTGCGGGATCCGGGGCTCCACGGGGCCGACACCTGCACCCGCACCCAGACCATGCTCCAGGTGAAGAGCTGCCCCGAGGCGGTGAACCCCGAGACGGGCATCCCGAAGCGGGGGGACGCCACCCTGTCCCTCTCCCTCCACACGAACCTGGAGGCGGGGGACCCCTGCGACCCCTGCGCCGGCCTCATCGCCGCCGGCAAGGGGAGGGTCGGGAGCTACCTCTTCCGGCTGGAGGTCCACGCCGTGGAGGGGACGGCTGCAAACCCCACCCGCCTCATCCTCAAGTGGTCCGGCGAGAACGGGGCCGAGCAGTACGAGGCCCTCTCCGTGGAGAAGATGCCGCCGGGCTTCGTTGACACCAGCCATGTCTACGAGTTCCACAACCCCGCCACCGAGAAGCACCTGGGGATCTTCCTGGGGACGGGGTTCACGCCGACCCACGGCGCCATCAAGAGCACCTACGAGATCCCCGTGGCACCTCCCAAGGAGTTCGTGCGCCGCTGGGACGGCTTCTGCGAGCTGACCCGCGCGGGCTCGGTCTGGTCGCTGGTGACCGGTGTCGATAAGGGTGTGGCGCTCACCACGAGCGGCTCTCCTGCGGCCCCCGGTCACGTCATTCTCGGCTCGAGCATCCAGATAAACCTTGAGGCCCTGCAGCTTACCCTCGACCTCGCCGGCAAGACCTTTATGGCCGGAGACTTCTGGCTCGGCATGGTCCGGGAGGCGGTCCTCGATCCGGGCGATGCGGTGCTGACCGGCGCCGAGCCCCGGGGAATCGTTCACCACTACCTGCGCCTGGCCCGGGTCCAGGCCGACGGCACCGTGGTCCTCTTCGACAACGACGCCGACAAGCGGCGGCACAGCTTCCCCCCCCTCACCGACCTCCACGCCCACGACGTGGGGTACGTGACCACCTGCTCCAGCGGTCTCTTCGACGCCACCCACGACAACGTGGAGAAGGCCCTGAACCGGCTCTGCCAGCTGGCCGCCGAGCATATCGCCTACACCGCCGACTGCACGAAGGGGCTCTACGCCGGCTTTGTCGGCACTGTGAAACAGGCCCTGGACAAAATCTGCGAAATCCAGGCCTCCCACGTGGGATTCGCCAAGCCCTGCGATACCAGCATCTACCAGGGAAGCACCATCGCCACGGTGGAGGACGCCCTGAAGCTCCTCTGCAACGTCACGGCCGCGCAGATTGCCTACACGCCGGGGGGGGATTGCACCTTCCTCAACCAGCCGGGTATCGACACGGTGCAGGAGGCCCTCGATGCCCTCTGCGCCCGCTCCGCCGGCGGCGGGAGCGGCTGCCGGATCACCGTGGGGAAGGAGGGGGGACTCTTCGCCACCCTGGAGGAGGCCCTCAAGACTCTTCTCGACAAGGGCGTACGGGATATTTGCCTCTGCCTCCTGCCGGGGGACCATGAGTTTCCCGGGCAGCAGGTCGCGCCCAAGGACGACGGCGTCACCATCTGCCTGTCGGGGTGCGGCCACGGCACGCGGCTCCACCTTCTCAACGGGCCGATCCGCTTCAGGGCCTTCGCGGCGGTCTGCCTGTCGGACATGGAGGTCATCACCCACGAAGCGCCGACCGGGGCACTGGTCTTTGACCGCTGCGGGGACGTCTCCCTGAAGGGGATGGCGGTCTACGGGTTTGTCACTGACGGGTTTCTGGTGGGGTTCAACGACGTCCGGAGCGCAGCCATGCACGGCCTGGAGCTGGAGGCGTCGGGCCCTGCCAGCCTCGCCATTCCCTCCAAGCTGTTTGATCTCAACCCCACCCTCTTCGACCTCTACCAGGTGCCCGACCTGACCTTCTTCAACAGCAAGGTGCTTCTGGTGGCCCAGGCCGTGGCCGCTCTTTCGGCAGCGGAGCGCCGAACCCTCGCGGCACGCATCGACGAGCGGGTGAATGAATTGAGCTCGGCCCTTTCGGCCCGGGAGCGGCAGAGTTATGGGGAGCTGATGGCTCTCCTGCGTCAGCCGACCGTGAGCCCCGTCCAGCTAGCCGGGGTGCTCGGCAAGATCCGCGTGGAAGCGATTCGGGAGCATCCCGCCGTGGCCCTGGTTGTCGACGATGCCGCTGCCGACATGACCCTCGGGGAGTGCGACATCCTCGGCATCGTCACCCTCTACGGCACACAGCCGGCTGATCCGCTCCCCGACGATATGGTGAAGATCCTCGATACCCTGGTGAAGCAGGGAGGGGTCACGTTCGGCGGGGTCGGAACCACCTTCCGGGCCACGGGCTGCCGCGTGACCCGGATCGACGTCAGCACCATCATCCGGCAGCGGATTCAGGACATTGTCGCCAGCGGCGGCGGGACGATTCCGAACCTCTTCTCCTCGGCCCTGTTGAGCGAGCTGACGCTGCTGCGCGAGGACAACCAGATGGCGTTCCTGAACACGAGCCTCTCCTCGTCGGTCTTCGAGGTGGAGGCAAACCGCGCCGCGGTGGTGATGGGGAGTTCCGCCATCTACGTCGGCAACCGGGGGGAAGGGGAAGCGGTCATCATGAACATCACTCCCCAGGGACGCTCCCAACAGGCGGCCAATCTGGGGATATTCATCGCGGGGTAGGGGTACGGAGCCCAAACGGGAGAGGCGAGGGGGCAAACATGAAAACTTTCGCCGACAGACACAAAATCAGCCATGGGACAATTCGCAGGATGCCGGCCCTGCCGGCACCGTTGTGCGGCTCGCCCTGCCCGAGCCGGCAGGATGTGCGGCATATCCTCCGCGGCCCCAACCTGCAGCCAAAGCTCGTGGTTGGTGCTCCGGACGACGTCTTCGAGCGGGAGGCGGACCGGGTGGCCGACACGGTCATGCGGATGTCTGAACCCACAACCGGCGAATCCCCTGAGGAGGAAGAGGAAAAACTCGTCAGCCTCAAGACGGACGGGGGAGGGGAAGTACCTCTTTCCGACGATCTGGCTGACCGGATACACGCCCTGGAGGGGGGCGGCTCTCCCCTGGGCGAAGGGGAGCGGGCCTTCTTCGAGCCCCGCTTCGGTGCCGATTTCAGCCAGGTGCGGGTCCACACCGGCCCGGCGGCCGAGGAGGCGGCCCGGGCCCTCAACGCCCAGGCCTTCACCCTGGGGAGCGGCGTTGTCTTCGGCGCGGGGCGCTACGCTACCGGAACGGAAGATGGTATGCGCCTCATGGCCCACGAGCTCACCCACGTGGTGCAGCAGGGTGGGGGAGACGGTGAAGGGGATGCGATCCAGCGCGCCGTAGACTTCACGGCAAACTTTTCGGGAGTATCCCTGACCCCCAATCCGGGAGTCACCATCACCGGCGACGACTATGAGAATAATTATGCGGAGTTTTCTGCCGATGCGGACGTCACGGCGGTTGGCGATACCGCTGCGGAGCTGGACCAGTGGGACGTGGGGATCCTGCAGGACATGATCGTCAACTGGGAGCGGGAGTACTGGCGGCGGGACAATGCCGACGGCCGGGGACGTTTCGTGGAGCAGAAGTTCCGGCCCATCAACACCCGCTTCCGGGACCAGATGGACGGTGCAGCCACCGTCTGGTCGGCTGACGACGAGCACCAGGAACTGAGCGCCCTTCCCAAGACCCCGCGGGACGGCCGGCTGGAGGTGTCCACGACCATTTCCACCAGCGATGTCCCGGGGGGCGGCGACACGATCAACGGCGAGGATGTCACCGGCATGGATGCCTCGGACGGCACCGGCAACATCAACATCGAACGGACCGGCACCCGCTTCGACACTTTTATATCGGCCCACAACACGGTTACCGACGAATTCCGTCACCTCCGCAGGCTGAACTGGAACTACCAGAAATCCACCGATTTCAGCGGCTCGGGGGGAACGTTGAGTGTCGCTACGGAACGTACCGAGCTGGGGCGGCATGGGCCCCACAGGGCAGCGCCCGACGTCCCCCTTACCAGCGGCACAACCGCCAATGACGCCGTGGCTGATGACGGCAACTGGACCCGGCGGCGGGTGGACGGCTGGACGTGAAGATGATGGCCGCCCAGATACCGCCTGTGATCCCCATGCCAGCTACCCGGGATGCATAGGAGCAGGCCATGAAGAAATTTTCCGTCGCGAAACAACAACACTCTCCGCAATCGTTGCAGCGTGCGAACATGGTACCTCCAGCCCATTCCCCTCACCAGTCCCAGCGAGCCGAGGTTCGCCAGATTCTTCGCGGCCCCCCCCTACAGGCGAAGCTCACCGTTGGCGCGCCCGATGATGTGTACGAGCAGGAAGCCGACCGCGTTGCCGATGAAGTGATGCGCATCCCCCCATTGAACGACTCGACCCCAGCGCGTGTAGATCCCCCAAACCGCGAAACCCCCATTCAACGACAGGATCTAGAGGACGAAGAAGAGATTGCGCAAACGAAGCCTGAAGCCAGCACGAACACTGATGTTGGCCCCGGAATCGAGTCGCGTATCCATGCCCTTCAAGGTGGCGGGGAGCCCCTGCCGCCTGCCGAACGGGCGTTCTTCGAGCCCCGCTTCGGCTACGACTTCAGCCAGGTTCGGATTCATGCCGGCCCGGAGGCGGCCCAGTCGGCGCGCACCCTCAATGCACACGCTTATACGGTGGGACGGGATGTGGTGTTTGGGGCGGGAGAGTATGCGCCAGGGAGTGACTCGGGGCGGCGGTTGATCGCTCATGAGTTGACTCATGTGGTCCAGCAGGATGGCCGCGCGCCCAACGTGGTTCGTCGCGCCGAAGTCGAGGACATTCCCAGCGTGTGCGCTAAACTCCCCGATATTGAGAAAGATGTTGACGACAAGGTTAACGCCGAGATCACGGCCGCTCGTAATGCTGCTGGGTCACCGATCAATGTAGCGGGTTTTTTGGCTGATGTGAGGGCGCGGCTTGCCTCAGGGATAGCGGTCACACCCATCGAAAGTTTCATTGAAGCGCTCGCGAACAAAGTCTTCCTACCGTCGTCAACCCTCAGTGGAACCAAATTCTCCGGTGTCGGTGCGGTCAACAAATTCTATTCCGTTGCTGGCGGCGCGGGGCGCGTCGTAGGGCCGACTGCCTTGATTCACGGTATCTGTGTCGGCGCCGACAAGCTTGGCCACTTTTTTCAGCAGGGCTACTCCTACTATGAAATGAAGCAGGATTTCGGCAGCGTGGCAGCAGCCGAGGGTTTAGGTCGCTCCACCGAGATATTGACGCTGGGCCTCATGACAACCGGCGTTTACTCAAACGCCGATCTTGCGGCCAACCTCTCGGGCCTAAAATTCTATGAAGATCTGGAAGCAAACCCTTCCAGCTTCACGTTTGCCATCGGAAACTACATCACCCGCGACTGGAACGAGCGATCCAACCCGAGTTTTTACTCTCCAGACGTCGCCAAGGTGGTGTGGGCTAATCTGTTGAGTGGCTTGTGGCGAGGCCCGCTAACCGTGACTGGCGTTGGCTCCACTTCTCAAATACAGACTGAGGTTGAATTAGCGGCAACAACTTCCGGTACGGTTACCGGCACGTACCGGTATCCGGCGGGCAATCCAACGGTGCAGGGCACCATCACCAATGGCGTCATTCAGCAGAGAACAACCCCGGTTTCGGGAAGTAAGCCATGGTTGCCGCAAGTACAAAATATTGGAACGTTTTCGGATGCTCCGGTCAGTGGCATCATTGTCGAGTTCGACTGGAGTGAGCCGGGTTTGACTGGCAAGGGAACGTTGACATCCGTTAAGGAGGAGACTCTGGAGGGAACCAGGGGCACCGGAACGGCGCGATCGGGCCACAGTGTCTGGAAAATCGTCAGGAGCTGAGGATTCTTTCGAGCGAAATTGCTTCGAGGTTTTAATCAGGGATTGAAGAAGTGAAGAACAGGGAGGATTGTGGCCATGCGTAGCTTCGCCACACAAGCACAAAAGAAGAAACATTCTGACGTCCGAAACGTCGAGCCCCCATGCCCTCCGGTCTCCTGTCCTGCCTATTCAGCACAGCAGAACAAAGTACGGCAGATTCTGCGCAGTTCCAAATTTAACGTTGGGGTACCGAATGACATCCATGAGCAGGAGGCGGACCGCTGTGCGGATGAGGTAATGTCAATGCCTGTGCCGGTGCGACGATAAACCGAAGCAACGGTCATCCAGCGGCAGGAAACCGGCCTTGAGTCCAAGGGAGGCAGCTCTGGTCCAGCCTTCCCTCTGGATAAGGTTCACATGACGATCAGGGAGGATGCGACACCCCTTCCCCCGGAACTCCAGGGAAAACGGAAGGCCTATTTTCTGGTAACCTACGAAAAATCCGAATTCGAGAAGATGTATACCAGCGGCAAGTCCACAGAAAAAGAGTCCATTCAGGATGAAATGGAATACCTCAAAAATGCCGGCTACCTGGTGGTGTACATTGAGTTTGCCACGGAAAAGGATATTACCAGTGCGTTTGCGGACCCCAATGCAGCTTTGATCTTTTCCACGGGACATGGAGATCCTCCCGGCACCATCAGAACGACGAACGAAGAACACGTGGAGCCCGGAGAGATCATTATCCCGGCGGGCTCGAACCTGAGGCAGGTCATTCTGGAGCACTGCAATGTCGGCGACCAGGCGGAAAAGTGGCAGAAAGTCCTGCCAAAGGATGCGGAACTGACGGCGTGGACGGGTAAAACAACGACAAAAGAGTCGGTCCAGTTCAATTCCGAAGGGGGAATTGGAGACCGTCAATGGGGCACGTTGATGAGCCGGGTCAAGTCATTACCCCAACTCGAAAACCAAAGGGGCGATATATACCGGATAACCGAAAAGGGAGAAAAGGAGATAATTAAGAATCTTGAGACCGGCGAGGTGAAGCCCGCGCAACCAACTAAAGGGAGCTTCGCTCCTGCCAGGCCCTGAGTATCCGAGGTGATTTTATGAGGGACTTTGCCAGATGGCGCGGACTGTTCCAGTCGGGGAATCCAGCCCCAAACATCATGCCCGCTTCGTGGGATGCATCCGGCCGGAGTCAGGTGCGACAGATTCTGCGTAGTCCCGGGATACAGACCAAACTGGCCATAGGTGCCCCCGATGACATCCACGAGCAGGAAGCGGACCGCCTCGCCGACCAGGTGATGCGGATGCCGGAATCCGTTTGTCCGGAATGCATCGAGGGCGATGAAGTTGCACACACGACAGAGACCGGTGGGCAAGCCTTGGAAGCTCCCTACGGCCTGGAGACCGGTTTAGATGCCTTGAAAGGAAGCGGTACCCCGTTGTCCCAAGCCGAGCGTTCCTTCTTCGAACCCCGGTTCGGCGCGGACTTCAGCCGAGTGCGTCTCCACACCGGGCCGGCGGCCGAGGAGATGGCCGGCTCGTTAAACGCCCGGGCGTTTACCGTGGGAACTGACATCGCCTTCGGAGCGGGCGAGTACGCCCCTGCCACCGCAGAGGGGCAGGGGCTCCTGGCCCACGAACTCACCCACGTGGTGCAGCAGAGTGAAGGTGGCCACCACGCACAGCACGTGCAGAGAGGTCCTCCCCCTGGCAGTGCGCAGCCACAATGGGCGATCACTTCGTCTGTCGAACCGTTGCCCGGCGTTCCAGTCCCTGGCTACGAGCAACCAAGGGCCTCGTACACGGAGAGGGACCAGGACGTGCTGCTGGAGGCCCTCGTTCGTCGGGAGGCTGAGAATGAGCAGAACTCGAGAAAATTTCTCAAAGACTACAGTTCGGCCTTAACGGACCTCTGGGCCAGATACGCGACCGAGGCGATGGCGGCAACGGCAGAGGAGTCGGGATGGTCTGGTGTCTGGAAGGTGTTCAGTTGGTTCGTCAAAGAGAGTCTCATCTCCATCGCCGGGTGGTGGGTCGCCCGGTACGCAGTCAAAGCGGTCGAGTTCGCCAAGTTGCTCACTTCCGGTGCTGGGGAATTGGTGACTGACTTGGCCGAGGACGCACTCGCGTCCTCGGAGGTTCAGGCGAAAAGAGCGGTAATCGATGGCATGACAAAGGAGCTTACCGCCAAGCTGGAAGAACTCTTCGACGCAGTAGGTGGCTTGGTCGGGGGGGAGGCGCCGTACGCCGGTTGGGTCAAGGATCCCAATAACCTGCCCGACCTCGGTCGGTTCCGTATCCCGCCCTGGTTTCCGCCTACCCCGACCGAGATCGTGCGAGCCGCCGTCGCACAGACGATCGTCGGTTTGCTCCACGGCGACTTTCTCCCCTACGCAGGGGAGGAGCACGCGATCACGTTGGCCCTCGACGCTGGTCCCGGCAACTTCGTCCGTCGGGACCGGGACCCCTTGGGCTTGGCACCTGGCCTGGTGACGTCGAAGGTTCTGGCGCAGGAGCTCATTGGTCGCCCGATCAAGGATATGCCAAAGGTCCCGCTCCATATCAGCCTCATCTGCAAAGATCCCCCGGTCGACTTCGTCAGAGCGGCGCTGGGCCGGATGACGCTGAAACCCGTGCTGGAGCCGGAACTGAGCGTTACTGGGAGTGAACTGGGAACGTGGCGTCCGGTTGACCCGTTCGTGGCATTCGTGCGGGCGTATCCCTCGACTCCACCCATGACAATCCTTCGCAAGGTGTCCGGGGAAGTCTATGCAAGCGACGGCGGTCTCTGGGAAGATCTCTACCTTTATCAGTTGGCGAACCCGGGCAAGAACTTTGAATCGATTATCGACGAACTCGAACAGCAGCGTGTTTCGGAGGAACTTGAGGGAGCCGAGACTGGCGCCCTGTCCGAGAGTGAGATGCTTTCCCCCGAGACGCTGGCATCTCAGGTCCACGTTAAATTACTACGGTGGAAGACTGCAGGCGCGGAGATATTCATCAGCGAAATCGTCGAGTCGATGACGCTGTAGCCATGACGCTGTGTCCGCCGTGGTAATCCGTCTGGCCGAACGTTTCAGTCCGTTTCATGTCAGTTAGTCACTGCACCAGACATCTGTCAGGATTCGTGCAATTAGACCCCCCTGGCAAGAGCTCCAAAAGGAGATAAAGTTTAAGTGAAGCTTGGATAACCAGAGAGGGTGGTGGACATGCGAACCTTTGGTGCACAAGATAAGAAAAATCCTGTCGTCCGAACGGTCAGGTCTCCAAACCCTCTGGCCTTCTGCTCTGCAGGGGCAGCACAGCAGACCCAGGTGCGGCAGATTCTGCGCAGTCCCGGGATACAGACCAAGCTGACCGTCGGTGCCCCCGATGACATCCACGAGCAGGAGGCGGACCGCCTCGCCGACCAGGTGATGCGGATGCCGGAACCCTCTTGTCCGGAATGCATCGAGGGCGATGAAGTTGTTCGCACCAAAGAGGCTGGCGGGCAAGCCTCAGAAGCTCCCGGCGGCCTGGAGACCGGTCTTGACGCCATGAGAGGAAGCGGCATGCCGTTGTCCGGGGCGGAGCGTTCCTTCTTCGAACCTCGCTTCGGAGCGGACTTCAGCCGGGTGCGTCTCCACACCGGGTCGGCGGCCGAGGATCTGGCCGGCTCCTTGAGCGCCCGGGCGTTCACGGTGGGGGCCGACATCGCCTTCGGCGCGGGTGAGTACGCCCCTGCCACCGCCGAAGGGCAGCGGCTCCTGGCCCACGAGCTGACCCATGTGGTGCAGCAGGGGGAGGGGGAAGCGCCGCCGGACTCGATTCAGTGCGATAACGGTGAACCCTCGGAGGAGCCGGAGGCACCCCGGGCCACCCCGGAGCGGGCCCCCTACCGGCTGGAGTTCAACAATCCCCTGGTGGACCCGGGGGGACACGCCTCCCTCTACGAGCTGGGGCCGGCTGTTCTGGGGTTTGGCCTGGAGAAACTGGCCGAGAAGTATCCGGGGCTCAACCGAAACTTCTGGTATCGCTTGGGGGAATGGTCGCTGCTCGGCGTGGTGCCTCTCGTCCCCTACATGGTTTACAGCCACGAGTATGGTCATTACAGCATCGGGGAACAGTTCGGCTGGGATCCGGTGCCCGAACTGACCGGCTTTGCGAGCGGCGTCACCAGCTCGGGGGTGCCGCCCGGGATCACCGTGACACCGGCGCAGAGCATCGCCTTTTCGGCGGGCGGGGTCAACCAGGAGGAGATCAACGCCCGGGTCATGTACACCCGGTGGGCACTGCGCGGCAATGTTCGCTACCAGGAGGCCATGGCCTATCTCCTGGCTCAGACGAATCTTGCCCTCTATACCGCCCGCACGCTCTCCCTGAGCAATCCGCCCAGCAAGGACGACATCAACAACTACGTGACGAGAACGGGGAGCCTCTCCACCGGTCAGCTCCTGGCCGTGGCAGCCTTGGCCGATCTCCTCTCCGGCCCGTCCTGGGCCGCGCTCATCGGCCAGTACCGGTTTCTGCGGAGCGGCGAACGCCGGGTTGAGATCCCGACCTTTACCCTGGGAAGCCAGACGCTCACCTACCCCCACTTCCAGATGCAGCTCTTGTCCGGTGGGCCGGTCCTCGGGGGACGGATATTCCTCAATCCGGCAGGGGAAATCCCCGTGGAGTTCACCTTCGACACCAGTCTGTCAGAACCCGGCGTTGCCCTGGGTGCCACTTTCCACGCCATCCCGGTGCTGACTCCCAATCTGCGGATCAGCCCCTTCATCCGCACCACCATTGCCGACCCGGTCGGGATCGCCGTCGGCGTGGATGTCAATTACCAGATCGCCCCCTGGATCGGGATCAGCGGGAGGCTCGGCATCCGCAAGAACGACCTCCTCAGGGAACCGGCGCTGCCAGGTGGCCTTGTGGAGGGGGGCGGAGCCCTGACGCTGAGTTTCTAACCTAAGGGATATTTGGGGTGGTCGTCGCGCCCGCCGGTACCACGGAAATCGGGCGGTTAAGGAGTATTTTTATGAAGAGTTACGCCCATGCATCGCCGGCCCACTGGATGCGGCGGGCAACGACCGATATACCGGCATCCGCCTTTGATCGCCACGGGGAATCTTCGGTGCGTCAGGTTCTGCGCCCCCAGACAGTCCTGCTGCAGCGACAGGAGGGTACGGAACAGTCTTCACAGCAGACTACCGCTCCAGCGCCGGCAAGGACCGGGGATGGGAGGTGCGGAACCGATTCGAGCTGCTCGGCCAGCAGGTGTGCGGAATTGCGCACGTCTCTCGCGGAGGCGAAGGCACTGGTGGCCCGCGCCAAGAGCGACCTGGCTCCCGGCGAGCGCGGCGATCCCTTATCCGAACAGACCCGCCGCGCTCTCATGTGGCACTTTCGCACCGACAGCCCCGATGCGGTCCACCAGATCCGGGAAACCTTCACCCGCATCGAGGAACGACTCAACCTGGGGCTCGATCTTTTCAGCTGCTCCGATCCGGGAAACATCTGCACGTTCCTGTGGGTTATCCCTGCTGCCGAAGCGTACACCGCCCAAGGCAACTATTCGATAAACCTCTGCAGCCCCTTTTTCTGGGGAGGCACCACGTCCCAGGCGACGACCATCATTCATGAGGCGGGGCACAATGTCGGCCTTCCCCGCCCGCCTATGGAACGCGAGCTCTATATCTCCGGACACGAGTACCGGGCCCTCTCTTCTGCCGAAGCGCTCGTGACTACCGACGTTTATGCCAATTTCGCCAGGGATAACCGCCATGGCATCCCCGTGCGCATGGCGTTTTCTCCCTCGCTGGGAGAGTTCGGTCTCGGGCTGGCGCTGACCGGCGGGGAACCTTCGCTCGCCATCTCCTGGGGCTACAGCGCCGAGTTCAGTCATCCGGCCTTAAGTATTATCAAGCCGGTGGCGGGAATCGAGCTCACCTATATCCCGGCCCTGGGCAAAAGCCACGAGCGTTTCATCAGCAGCGCCACCGTCGGCGCCCGCCTTGCCGGGCAGGGACGACGGTACTATCTGGATCTGCGCGGCGGCGCCTTTATCGGGACGGAGGACAGGTTCAGGCGTCTGAAGGGAATTGTCCTTGAGGCGGCGGCGCACATCCAGCCGGGACGGTTCGACATCTCCCTGTTCTGGAAGAATTACCGCACCGAGTTCGAAGGGTCCGGTGATACCACGATCATCGGTATTGGCGGAGCGGTGTCGTTCTGAGGTGATTTCATGAAAACTTTTGCCAGACGGCCCGGGGCGTCCGGGCCGGCTTCAGCCGCATCCAGTGAGGCTCCTTCTCTGCCGGATGCAACGGTCCAGCGACAGGTGAGGCATATCCTTCGCGGTCAACTGCTTCAGGCAACGTTTGCCCGGATGGTGACCCAGGGGCACCAGGTTCCGGCCGCGACCATCCAGCGCACTCCCGACCTTGACGACCCAACCCGCTTCACCCAGGTCCACGAGGCCCTTTTCGTCTCCACCCCCAGCGGCGGGACCCTCCGCCCCTGGGTGAACCCGGACCCGGCCAACGGCGTGGCCGGCACCGCCGATGAGATCAGGAACCAGTTCATCGCCGCGCTCAGGGCCCACATCGCGGCGAATCCCCTCTCTGTCGGCGGCACTGTCCCCACCCGCACCACCGAGTCCCAGGCAGAGACCACCGCCATTGCCGTGGACCAGGACATCCGGTCCACCTTCTCCCAGATCACCACACCCCTCCCCGAGGCCCGAATCCGCGATGTGGTCGACATCATCCAGCCGTCCCAGACCTCGGACACCCAGTTCCTGAACCAGTGGCTGGAGAACCGCCTGAGCCTCATGACCGACATCGACGAGTTCAATATCCGCTCGACCGACCCCCGCTACGAGCAGATGCTTGCTGATATCCTGGCCGACACCTGGGCCGGCCCCAACGTCCGCACCCTTGCCAGCCGCCAGGCCGCCTTCATCGAGACCGGCGCGCGGATTTTCCTCCACCGGGGGACGCCGGCCGACCTGCGGCGGCTCATCCTGATCCACGAACTGACCCACTTCTATACCGACCAGGGGTTCAGGGACTGGGTCGATGCCACCACGGCGCCCCGCTTCTACACCGAGGGCTTCACCGAGTACCTGGCGCGCATGGTCATGACCCCCGATGAGCGCTCCACCCGCACCAATTACGAGCCCAACATCCAGGCCATCCGGGACAAGGTGGCCACCTTCGTTCCCGACGACGACATCGCCCGGGCCTACTTTCTGGGGGAGGTGTGGCGCCTGGAGGCCACGTCCGCCATGGCCCGACAGCTTTTCGAGACCCAGGTGGGGATGCGGGAAGGGGCGCCCCGCAGCACCGAGGTGGCCGAATCCCAGAGTTCCCACGGGATCGTGCAGACTGTGGAGGAGGGGAGCCGCTACCGTTTCATGAATCTGGCCATCAACCAGACCGCCCCCAAACCGGAGCATGTGGCTTTTTTCGAGGAGATCAGGCAGCGCCACCTGGATGGTCACCCCGACGTGCAGATCCGCTTCGTGGGCCACGCTGACGAGACCGGCGGGGCGCGGCACAACATGGACCTCTCGCTGCGCCGGGCCGAGGCCTTCTACCAGATGGCGAGGGACGCTGGTGTTGCAGACAGCCAGCTCCTCGATGCAGCTGCGCCCCCCCATCGGGGAGAGGCAGAGCCCACTGCCGAGAATGCCAGCATCCACGGCCGGGCCCTGAACCGCCGGGTGGATCTCTTCCTGGTCCGCAACACAACCGCTGCTCCGTCACCCTGAGTCCTCAATGCCCTATGAGAATTCTCGTCCGAACAGCGAGGGAACAAAAAAAGAGGTTAGGCCTTGGGGCCTAACCTCTCATCATTTTTGGCGGGCGGTATACGATTCGAACGTACGACCTCAGGCTTCGGAGGCCTGCGCTCTATCCAGCTGAGCTAACCGCCCATGAAAGATTCATAGATACACTACGGATCCAAAATTCTCAAGCAAAAGTTTCATTGGGGACAAAATAGATAGTGCAGGGGAGATGCTGTCATTTTGGGGGCTGTTTTGCTACACTGGCTAAAAAAACAGGTATGAGGCCCATGAAAAAGCTCTTTCTCTCTCTGACCGTTGCGATGCTTCTGGGATTCATCGGGGGCCCTGCCACTGCGGCCAACTATGAGATAAAGCTCGTTGACGAGGGGGTATTCGCCGCCATAGCCCTCCCGGAGGGGAAGGCCGCCAGCAATGCTCTCATCATCATTACCCCTCACCAGGTGCTTCTTGCCGGAGCCCACTTCGTCCCCGAAGGGATAAAGGAGCTCATTGCCGCCATCGCCGAGATTACCCCTCTTCCGTTGCGTTCGGTTATCCTCACCCATCACCACAAAGGTTTCAACTATGTTGATTTCGATTTTCCCGCCAATGTGGAGATCATCACGTCCTGGCAGACGTGGCAGGCGCTTAAGGCCGAAACCCGACCGCTCCGCAACCATGTCACCTTTTTCGATAAGGGACTGACCCTTATCCGGAGTGACACGGCCATTGTGCTCAGCAGTGCGGAATTCGGTCACAGCGAGGGAGACGTGTTTCTCTTTCTCCCGAACGAAGGGATTCTCTTTACCTCGGATCTCTTTTATAACGACGTGGTTGGCTACATGGGAGAGGGACATATGAGGGACTGGGTGATCACCCTCGAAACCCTGGAGGCCGTGGGGGCACAGTACGTTGTCCCGGGGCTCGGTCAGGTGACCGACCGAGCAGGGTTCAGGCGCTTCCGGCTCTTTTTCAAGGATTTCCTGACCGAAGCACTGCGTCACATTGAGGCTGGAAGGACTCTGGACGAAACGAAGAAGCTTTTCAGGCTCCCTGCCCACGAGGGAATGCCCGGCTATAAGGCCTTTTTTGACGTGAATGTGGGGAGGGCCTACCAGGATTTGAAGGAGGAATGATCCCCCCACTGGCTACTTGGCAACCGATCCGTAGAGGGGGACCGTTATTTCCGGTTTGCCCGGGATGTCGGTGGCGACGACGAGGAAACCGCTCAGGAAACGGTCCTCGGGGCGGGGCGTAACTGTTACGTTAACCTGTGCTGTTTCCCCCGGTTTAAGGGTCTGCTTCTTGCTGATGGCCTTCACCTGGGGCATGGGGGTCGTGACTGAGAGTATTCTGATAGTCCGCTCTCCATGGTTTTCCAGGGCGACAGAGAGTTCCTTGCTGCTCCCCACCTTGGTCTGTCCAAGATTGAGTTGACGGGGTGTCACGACAAGTTCTTCATTGATGGTTCCCTTGATGGTGAGGGTGGTGGTGGGAGTCGCAGGGTCGTTGCTCTCGACGGTGATCGTCTTGCTCACTTTGCCCCCGAAGCTTGCCGAGTCGAAGGTTATCTTCAGTTCGGTGCTTTTACCCGGTGCGATGGTCTTTGATGAGACACTCGCTACCGTACAGCCACACGATGTCCTCGTCTTCGTGATAGTAAGAGGGGCGTCTCCCTTGTTTATGAGCCTGAAGACGTAGTCGAGTTTTTTCCCTTGGGGGATTGTTCCGAAATCGAAAACTGGCTTGTCAACCGCGAGGATTGGTGCCGCCAGAGCGGGTAGCGATGACGCAAGGGTCAGGAATACGGCAAGTACGAGAACGGAGAGCGAGTTGCGGGTCATTGTATGCTCCTTGCCCCATGGGGAACGGTGTAGTGTGAAGCCGATTTCGATACTATTTTATATAGCACAAAGGGGCTTTGGTGACCATAATGATTTGACACTAAGTCCTTTTTTCTGCTATAGAAAATGCCGAAAATGCTGTTTTTGCGCGGAGTTTGTCTTCGATGACTCCGTCGAGCAGGTACTTTCTTTCTGTGGAGTGACAGATGATCATACAATGCGCCCAGTGCAAAGCCAGATTCAGGCTCGACGATTCAAAGATCAGTGATGCCGGGATCAAGGTCCGGTGCTCGAAGTGCAAGCATATCTTCGTGGTGAAGAGAGAGGTGCCCGTCGAAGAAAGCGATTTTGATGCCCTTCTTCAGGGGCTGGATTCCCCCCCAGGCGAAGCTGCCCTCGGCGCGGTTGCCGGTGTTGCGTCGGCAGGTACCGGCGCGCAGGCGGCTCAAACGGGTGAGGCAGCGACACCTTTGCCAGCCGAGGCATCGTATTCCTCCACTGCTGTCGGGGCTGAAGAGTCTTCGGCATCAGTCGTGGCGGAATCATCGGGAGAGCAGGGTGAAGGTGGGGCGTTCTTCTCTTTTGGCGCTGAGCCTAACGACACTGAGAAGCCTGACTTTACCTTAGGTGGGGGATCTCTTCCAGGCGATGCGCTTGGAGAATTTGAGCCCAGCCGTGAATATTCTGCAGCTGGCGGAACCACCGCCAAGTCAGAGGCCCCTCCCTCCGATGTGGGCATGGATGAAGAGGATTTGACTAAAGGTGCTGGTTTTGGCGCTCACGAAGAGGAAGAGATCGTTTTTGGAGAGGTTAGTCCCGAGGCCTTTGCGGCAGCGACCGACTTGTCTGCAGCCGGGGCAGAAGGGGCGGAAGAAGAGGAGATCTCCTTCGAGTTCGAAGACGACGAGGCGACCGGTGACGGGGAAGGGATTGGCACAGAACCGACGGCGGTCGGTGAGGTCGACTTCGGAGAAATCGATTTCGGTATCGAGGATACGGAAGTGGAGCCTTCCCGTAGCGATGATGGTCAGTTTTTCGCGTCCCCGGACTCTGAAACTGTGGTTCCCCATGGGGGCGATGGGTCGGTAAGAGAGGAAGAAATAGCTCCGTTACCCTCCCTTGCGGCCGGTGCTGAGAGTGAGCCTCCTCCCCTGAGCATTGCTTCGCGGCGCAAGGGGAAGTCGTTTCTCCCCGCTGCAGTTATTGCCGTATCGGTCCTGGTGATCGTTGCCCTTGCCGGGTTCGGGTTTTATTTCTTCAAGGAAGGGCCCGAGGTTCTGGACAGGTTTGGCGTTGGTTTCCTTGCTGAGTGGTTCGGAATGGAGAATCGCGAGGAGGGGACGATCGCCCTCGACAAGGTCGGAGGCATCTATCTTGCCAATTCCGAGGCGGGAGAGGTTTTTGTCATTCGGGGGGAGGCGGTGAACAATTACCGCAAATCTCGGGCTTCCATTCAGGTCCGCGGTGCTCTTCTGGGAACAGGCGGTCAGGCGATTGTGCAGAAGGTTGCCTACTGTGGCAACAGTCTCACCGATCAACAGATTCAGACGCTACCGTTTGCGAGGATTGAGGCTGCCATGGGGAATCAGTTCGGGGACTCTCTCGCGAACCTCGGCGTCCAGCCCGGCAAGCGGATTCCTTTTGTAATTGTGATTCCCAATGTCCCCAAGGATGCTACCGATTACAGTGTTGAGGTCGTCGGTTCGACGGTGGCGAGTCAGTAGAGTAAGCCTCGTCAGGTGGTAATGAAAAAGGGCCGGATTCGTTCCGGCCTATTTTCGTGGATGAAAAAAATGAAGCCGGCACCGATGGAAATCGGGCCGGCTTCGTGTGCTGAAACCTGACGAATTAGGCGGCGCTGATGGCGCTCACCGGGCAGGTGTCGACACAGGCACCACAGTCGATGCAGGTGTCGCCGTCGATTTTGTGCTTGTCACCAGCCGGGGCGATTGCGTTCACCGGGCAGGAATCGACACAGGCACCGCAGTTAGTACAGTCATCAGAAATAACGTGAGCCACTGTCCTACCTCCTTGAAAAGGTTTTTGGTCTAAGCCAAATTGTTGTAAACATATCATGGAGGCTTCCTGAAGTCCAGTAGAAAGGTGCTCTTCCGGGAGAGAGTGTCCATAAAAAAACTTGAATTTGCCCCACCTGTATTGTATATGTAAAAAACAGTTTTATTTTCCGGTTGGCGTGTGTGGTTAGGTTTGAAAATTGTGTTGAAATTTCAGGTTTTATTCCCGTTTAACAATTTTTATTTTTACTCAATCTAGGAGGATATGATGGTCATTCTTGCCCTCAACTGCGGCAGTTCCTCGGTGAAATACCAGTTGTTCGACTGGGAAAGGAAAGAGGTCGTCGCCAAGGGAATGGTGGAGCGCGTCATCATCGGCGACTCGTTCATCATGCACGAGGTGCCGGGTCGTGAAACCTACCGGAAGGAATACGAGTGTCCCGATCACAAGGTGGCCATCGACCTGATTATCAACACCCTCGTCGATGTCGAGCATGGTATCCTCAAGGACATAAACGAGATATCGGCGGTTGGTCACCGGGTTGTCCATGGGGGAGAAAAGTTCACCTGTTCGGTTCTCATCGACGAAAAGGTGCTGGACGCCGTCAAGGAGGTGCAGCACCTGGCCCCTCTGCACAACCCTCCTAACATTGCCGGCATCGAGGCGGCCCAGGCTGTTCTCCCCACCGTTCCCCATGTGGCCATCTTCGACACGGCGTTCCATCAGACCATGCCCGAGCATGCCTACCTCTATCCGCTCCCCTACGAGTGGTATGGGAAGTACGGCGTCCGCCGCTACGGTTTCCACGGAACCTCTCACCTCTACGTCTCAAAGCGTGCCGCGGTACTCCTCGGCAAGTCTCCCAAGGACTGCAACATCATTACCATGCATATCGGCAACGGCGTTTCTCACTGCGCTATCAAGGGAGGAATTTCCATTGATACCAGCATGGGGCTCACGCCACTCGAAGGGGCTGTCATGGGGACCCGTTGCGGTGACATCGACCCGGCCATACCCGCCTTCATGATGCAGAAGGAGAACCTTTCCGCCAAGGAGATCGACAGTATCCTCAACAAGAAGAGCGGGGTCCTCGGCATCACGGGCCGTTTCACTGACCGTCGCGATGTGATCGAGAACGCTGATAGTGGTGATCACCGCTGCAAGGTCGCCCTGGAGATCGAGGCGTACCGATTGAAGAAGTACATCGGGACCTACATGGCGGTGCTGGGTCGCCTCGACGCGGTGGTATTTACTGCAGGGGTGGGGGAGATGGGGTGGCCCATCCGGGAGAAAACCATCGAGGGGCTTGAAGGGATCGGCATCAAGCTCGACCGGGAACGGAACAAGGGGGCCATGACCAGGAAGCGCGAAACCCTGATCACCACCGATGATTCTCCCATTAAGGTCTTCGTCATTCCCACCGACGAAGAGCTGGTTTTCACCGAAGATGTGGTTGCAATTCTCGATGGGACCTATACCGACCACATGAATTTCGATTACTCGTTCGCGCGGAAAGATTTCGTTAGAAGCTGACGACTGCGCGAAAGCGGGTCTGGCAACAAGAAAGGCCGCCGGGTGACGAACCCGGCGGCCTTTTGCTGTGTGTAGGGCAGGCTGTGGGCCTGCCCAGGCAGTTCCTATCCCTGCGCCTGAACCGCCGTGATGGCAGCGACGTTGACGATGTCGTCCACGGAGCAGCCACGGGAAAGATCGTTAACCGGCTTGGCAAGCCCCTGAATGATCGGTCCGACCGCCTCTGCGCCTGCTACCCGCTCCACAAGCTTGTAGGCAATGTTCCCTGCGTCCAGGTCGGGGAAAATGAGCACGTTGGCCTTGCCGGCAACCGGGCTTCCCGGCGCCTTTTTCTCACCGACTTTCGGCAGGAGTGCGGCATCGGCCTGGAGCTCACCGTCGATCTGGAGGGACGGATCAATCGACTTTGCGATCTCGATTGCTTTCGTCACCTTGTCCACGTCGGCGTGGGAGGCGCTTCCCTTGGTGGAGAAGGAGAGCATGGCGACCCGGGCGTCGACATCGAGGAATGCCTTGCAGTTTCTGGCGGTTGCCACTGCTATTTCGGCCAGGGCCTGGGAATCCGGGTTGGGATTGACGGCGCAGTCTGCAAAGAGGATGATGCCGTTTTCGCCAAAGTTCGGCGTTTTGGTGACCATCAGGAAGAATGAGGAGACCGTCTTGATGCCGGCAGCAGGCCCAACCGTCTGGAACGCGGCCTTGAGCACGTTGCCGGTGGTACCGGTAGCCCCAGCCACTTCGCCGCCGGCGTCACCCATCCGTACCATCATCCCCGCGTAGTAGAGGTAATCCTTGGCGGTCAGGAGATTTTTCGCTTCTTCGGCAGTAATCCCCTTGCTCTTACGCAACTCAACCAGGGCCTCCACATAGGCATCCAGTTTCGGCGATGTGGCGGGATCGATGATCTCGACCTTCGATATGTCGGCGGCAAGTTCGGCAGCTTTCTTGCGCAGTTCATCGGGATTGCCGAGCATCACAACCTTAGCCAAGCCCTGTTCCACGATCTGCTGGGCGGCAGCATACATCCTGTCGTCGTAACTTTCGGGCAGGACGATCGTCTGTAAACTCTTTCTGGCTTTGGCCTTGATCTGTTCAACCAGGTGCATGGTAACCTCCCTTGGTAAATATTAGAACAATATTATATTTTATAGCGTAAGGGAAGGGGAGGGTCAATAGAAAAGTCGGCAGAACGGGGTGTCTGAAGGGGAAACAGGAAAAGAAAAAGCCTAGTTCTGGGCGCACTCCCGCGGATCCCCCTGAATCTTTTCCACGGCATGGGGGACGGCCGGCCAGACTGCCTCCAGATTTTCGACGGCCCCTTTGGGGCTGCCGGGAAGGTTGATAATGAGGGTGTTGCCCCGGATGCCGGCCACGGCGCGGGAGATCATGGCATTTGGGGTCTTGGCAAGGCTTCGCATCCTCATCACCTCGCCGAAGCCGGGGATGACCCGGTCGAGAATCTTCATAGTCGCGTCGGGGGTTACGTCCCGGGGGGAGACGCCGGTGCCGCCGGTGGTGAGGATGAGGTCGAAGGCGCCTTCGTCGGCCCAGTCGCGGAGGCGTTCTTCGATGAGGGAGGCCTCGTCGGGAATGATCTCCGTGCGTGCCGTCTCCACTCCCCGCTCCGCCAGCCATGCAGTGAGGGCAGGGCCGCTGGCGTCAGCCCGCTCGCCCCGGGAGCCCTTGTCGCTGAGGGTTAAAATTGCGGCGATCATCGTTTTTCCTCCCGTTGCCAGGTGCCGCTCTTGCCACCTTCCTTGAAGAGAAGGCGGATCTCGCCGATGCTGATTCCCTTGTCGGCCCCCTTGCACATGTCGTAGATGGTGAGGGCAGCCACGGCGGCCGAGGTCATGGCCTCCATCTCCACGCCGGTCCGCTCGAAGGCTCGCACCGTGGCGTTCACGGTGACGACGCCCGTTGCCGCGTCGGTCTCGAATTCGATGGCCGCATGGTGGATGGCCAGCGGGTGGGAGAGGGGGATAAGGTCGGGGGTTTTCTTGGCTGCGGCGATGCCGGCGAGCCGTGCCACGCCGAGGACATCCCCCTTGGCGGTCCGCCCTTCCAGGACGGCGGCGAGGGTTCCCGGTTTCATGGCAACCGTGGCCGCGGCGGTGGCGGTACGCAGGGTCGGCTGCTTTCCGCTCACGTCCACCATAATGGCCTGGCCTTTGTCGTCGAAGTGGTTGAATGACATTCGAGCTCCTTTCCTATCCTTCCAGCATCTCCACGTCACTCCCCACCAGATGCACATCCACCTCCGTGCCGGCCGCAACGAAGGTGGCATCCCGGGGGAGTACGGCGAGGCCGTTGGCCCGGATCATGGTCCTGAGGATGCCGGTGTTCTGGTCGCCGGAGGTGGAGGCGGTGTAGCGGCCGTTTTCCACCTCTATCCGCACCCGGAGAAAGTTGACCTTGCCCGGCTTCTTCTTAGCATCTTCTTTCAGAAACGCCTTCACAAATGGCTTCAGCACTCTTCGGTGCCCCATCATCTTCAGGATGGCCGGCCGGGCAAACTCCTCGAAGGTGATCATGGTGGAAACCGGGTTGCCCGGGAGGGAGAAGACCGGTTTCTCCCCGAACATGGCGAAGGCGGTGGGGCCGCCGGGCTTGATGTCCACTCTCCAGAAGACCTGCTCCACCCCCAGTTCGGCCAGGACATCCCGAACCAGGTCCCGGTCGCCTGCCGAGACGCCGGCGGAGGTGATGAAGGCGTCGGCCTTGAGTCCTTCGATCATCTTCTCCCGGTGGCTATCCCGGTCGTCACGGGCGATGCCAAGAATGACTGGTTCTGCGCCGCACTCCCGGACGGCTGCGGCCAGCGACAGGGTGTTGGAATTGACGATCTTCCCCGGCACTGGCGGCTCCCCCAGTTCGATCAGCTCGTCGCCTGTGGAGAGGATGGCGACCCGGGCCTTGCGGTAGACCGGGACGATGGCCTTGCCGAAGGAGGCGAGCATGCTGATTTCCGGCGGCCTGATGAGGGTGCCGGCCGGGATGATGAGCGCGCCGGTGGCCACGTCCTCGCCACGGAACCGGATGTGCTGGCGGGGCTTCACCGGCTCCTTCAGGGTGACGGAGTCGCCGTTGTCGTCCGTTTCCTCGATGGGAACCACCGCGTCGCAGCCGGGGGGGACCGGGGCGCCGGTCATGATCCGGATGGCGCAGCCGCGTATCACGGGGCCAGTCACCTCGCCACCGGCCGGGATGTAGCCGGTCACCTTCAGGGTCGCGGGGAGGGAGACGCAGTCGGCGGCCCGCACGGCAAAGCCGTCCATGGCGGAGTTGTCACAGAGCGGCATGTCCCAGGGGGCGGTGACGTCGTCGGCGATGACCCGTCCAAGGGCGTCGAGGATGCTGACCCGCTCCACGCCCAAGGGGGCGACGCGGTCGAGGATGATTCTGCGGGCTTCTTCAAAGGTAGGCACGGTTACTCACTCCTTCTGTCTGAAAGCCTGTTGAGGCGTTGATCTCTGGGACAAATCCTGGGCAGGCCAGTTCCCCGGCGATCAGGTGGATCTGCTCGCCGCCGAGCCGACCGGGATGCTCCGGGTCGTGGGTGGTCATGATGACGGTGGTCCCCCGTTCGGGAAGGGCGGCGATAACCCCTTCGAGGAGCTCGCTGGTCCCACGGTCCACGTTGGCCAGGGGCTCGTCGAGCAGGAGCACCTTCGGTTCCAGTGCCAGGGCGCGGGCCATGGCGACCCGCTGTGCCTCGCCGCCGGAAAGCTCCCGGGCGCGGCGCTGTCCGAAGCCGGGCAGTCCCACGAGCTCGAGGGCCTGCTCTACCCGCCGCTGTTTTTCATCCCCTCGTATCCCGCGCAGCTTCAGCCCGAAGGCGACGTTGGCGAAGACGCTGCCATCGAAAAGGTAGGGGGACTGGTGGAGCAGCGTCACCTGCCGGCGCAGGGGGAGCAGCGCGGCGTTGGTCCATTGGACCGGCTCCCCCTCGTACCTGAGCTCGCCGGCGGTAGGGGGGGCGAGCAGGGCAAGGAGGGTCAGCAGAGTTGTCTTCCCCGAGCCGTTGGCCCCAGTGAGAGTGTAGAGTTTTCCCGGGAAGAGCGCAAGGTCATCGATGGCGAGGACTGTGCGTTCCCCGTGGGATTGGCGGATGCCGATGAGTAGGTAGAGGGCGTTCACGGAGCATTACCTCTGCTGGAGGATGTTCAGAAAGAGATTCACCAGAAGCGCCACCGCCATCAGGATGATCCCCAGGGCCAATCCCAGGGCGAACTCTCCTTTGCCGGTCTCCATGGCGATGGCGGTGGTCATGGTGCGGGTGTAGCCCCGGATGTTGCCGCCGAGCATCATGGCAACCCCGACTTCGGCAATGACCCGACCAAACCCGGCAATGACCGCGGCCATGATACCGAAGCGAAGCTCCCTGGTCAGCTGGAGAATGCTCTGAAAAGGCCCGGCCCCGAGGGTGAGGGCCGTCGGAATGATCCGGGGGTCGGCCCCTTTGACCGTGCTGAGGGTGAAATTGGCCACGATGGGGATGGCCAGGATGGTCTGGCCGATGATCATCGCCTTGGGGGTGAAGAGGAGGCCCAACTCCCCCATCGGTCCCTGGCGGCTGATGATGCCGTAGACCGCCAGGCCTACCACCACGGTCGGCAGGGCCATGAGGGTGTTGAGAATGGTGATGACCAGGCGCTTGCCGGGAAACTCGGTGATCCCCACGGCCACCCCGGCCGGGACGCCGGCCAGGGTGGCGAAGAGGATCGACCAGAGGGCGACACTGATGGACGTTACCACCGCCGTGACCACCTCGCCGTCAAGGGAGAGGATCAGCGCAAGGGCTGTGCGGAAGGTTTCGGCGAGGAATTCCACCCACTCTCCCTATTTCTTGTAGATGAAGAAGACCGGCTCGCCGTGGGCCTTGTAGTCGGCGATGATCTTCTGCCCCTCGGCGCCGGTGACGAAGTCGACCAGCTTCATGGCCAGATCAAACTTCACATGGGGGAATTTCTTCGGGTTCACGACGATGATCCCGTAGGGGTTAAAAAGCCCCTTCTCCCCCTGGAAGACGATGGTGAGATCGGTCTTCTGCCCCTTGAATGCGTTGTAGGTCCCGCGGTCAGCCAGGGTGTATCCCTGACGCTCGGTGGCCATGGTGATGACCGGTCCCATCCCCTGGCCCGCCTCCACGTACCAGTTCCCCTTGGGCTCTACGCCGGCGCTCTTCCAGAGTTCCAGTTCCTTGGTGTGGGTGCCGGACTTGTCGCCGCGGGAGACGAAGGTGGCCTGCTTTGCGGCGATCAGCTTCAGGGCCTCGGCGGCGCTTTTCGCGCGGGCTACGCCGGCCGGGTCGTTTTTCGGGCCGATGATGACGAAATCGTTGTACATGACGTCTTTGCGGTTCACGCCGAAGCCGTCGGCCACGAACTTGTCCTCCAGTTTGCGGGCGTGGACGAAGACCACGTCCACGTCGCCGGCCTCGCCCAGCTTCAGTGCCTGGCCGGTGCCGACGGCGATCACGTCGACCTTGCAGTTGTTCTTCTTCTCGAAGGGAGGGAGGAGCACCTTCAGGAGCCCCGAGTCCTGGGTGGAGGTGGTGGTGGACATCTTGAGGCGCTCCTCGGCGTATGACGCGCTGCAAAGCATGACGAGAGTGGTGACAGTAAACAAAAGCCTGGTGAGAATGTTCATCGTAAACCTCCTGTGAGAAGTTAGTAACTATACCATAAACCGAGGCTATTTGAATATTTACCTCTTTTTGTAGTCGCCGTTTTTTCAGCCGGCTGATCCCGTGCCAGCAGGTCTCAAAGGCATCCGTACTGATGCCTTTGAGCCGGCGAAACCTTTAGAAGAAAAGCTGGGCCTGCAGCCGCACCAATTTGTCGTCAACCGTACTGGCGGTGGCAGGAGGATCGTTGGAGGAGATCCGGCCCTGACGGTGAATGTTGCTGAAGTCGGCCTGCACCTTCAGGTTGTGACCAATGAAATACCAGGACACTGCCCCGGTAGTCTCAACCCAGAGGTCGTTGCTCACGTCCCGGTTCGGATCGATATAGGAGTAGCGGGCCGCAAGTTCCAGGTGTTTCGGGATCACGAAGTAACCGGCCTGGGCATAATAGCCATGGGCGCGAACGGTGTTATTGCTCTTCGACCCGTCGGCCTGACCGAACATGTATTCACCCTGGAGCGACAGGCCATGCCACTTGAAGGCTGCATCGAAGCCCGCGGTATGGAAGTCAACAGATTCTTTCACATTATTGATTCGTTGTGCTGCTGTCGTTATGACCCCTGAGGAGTTGCCCATTCCGAACCAGCCCGGCGCGGAAAGCGGGTCGGAGCTGCTTATGGTTTTGGCGAAGTTTACGTTGTTGGATTCCAGGCCACTCGTGCCGCTACCTGTGGTGCCGCTGAGGGTATTGAAATAATAGTTGGCGCCGATGGAAAGAAGCGGTTTTTCGCTGTTCTCCAGATCGGCCTCGGAATACGCCATCTCTCCAAGAGGGTTGAGCGCAAGACGTACGTTGAAGGCGTTGTCGCTGGTCGACCGGAAAGTATTCTGGCCCACACCGCCATATCCTCCGAGGCTATAGGCGAAGAGACCTTTGGCGACCTTGCCGTGTATTTCGATTCCCGTGTCGTATCCGGGCGCAAACGCCGTCGTTACCGGGGAACTGTCCACGAACTGGTTGTTGGCGGTGGACGTGATCCACTGCCGGCCGAACTGGACCTTGTTCTGCCCGAACCGGAACTGCACCTCGTCCATAAGGCGATAATTGAGCCAGACCGACTCGAGCAGCCCCCCATTTTTTGTCGTGCCGCTGCTGATATTGATGAAGTTCATGTCCAGCTTGTAGGTCACGTCCTTGGTAAAGGCATAGCCCCCCAGCAGAAGCTTGGCCCTTTTTATCTCGAACCTGCTGGTGTTCTGTGCGCTGCCTGAGCTGCTATCGTTGTCGTTATCCTTGTCCAGATAACTATACCGGGTCTGGATCTGACCACCGATGTTAAGTTGAAATTTCTCATCCGGCGAGGTCAGGCTGATACCGTTGCCGACCTTGAAGTTCACCGGCTTGCTCTTCGTCACCTCCTTGTAGTCCTCCTCGGTGATCACCCCCTTTTCCTTCAAAACATCCTCAAGGGTCTTGGCTTCCACTCCCTGAGCCGCCATCGCGCCGGTGAAAAGAAGTGCTGCTGCAATGGTCCTTCCGTCCATGATTGCCTCCTTCAGATTGAATTGCAACGGGGCATGCCCCATGATGACCGATTTCAAATTGTTAGTGCCAGTTCCTATTCCGCGAGGCGTTCCCGTTTGCAGACGGTGGTCATTTTCTTCAAGCGGGCAATGCCGTGGCGGCAGGCGGCAAAGGCGTCCTCGCTGTTGGGGGAGCTGGCGGCCACCAGCGAGATGATATCGCCGACGTGCAGGCACCCCTCCCTTCGGACCAGGAGTACATCCTCCAGCTTCCACTTCAGAAGGAGCTCGGCGACGATGGCGTCAAGCTCTTCCTCGGCACCTTCCTCGAACCGGTATTCGATGGAGTCCGTCGGTGCGCCTGATCCGCCGTCCTTCTTCACCACGGCGTAGTGCAGGACAACCGAACCGGCGGTCTTGTTCGAGATGAGCCCGTATGTCGTTGACGGGTCGATGGGGGTATCGGTGATGACGACCATGAAATGGCTCCTCGTCCTGTCGGCGGATACAACGAAAAAGGCCCCCTTCCTGAATGGAAAGAGGCCCTGGGACGCATGGCAACCGGGGATCTCCTTTTCAAAAGGGAGGCGCCGCCGTTTCCAGCGGAACCCGTTGGCCGGGCGCCGTGAGGTCTGGACCTGGTAGGCGCTGCGGCTCGGAGAGGGTGTCGAATTTTCAGTAATCTCGCATGCAACAGGCCGACCTGTCAACTTTTTCCTTATGGCGGAGCGGGTCTCCGCTACTCTCCGACCGCCGCCAGGGGGGGCTCGATCCGCACTTCCTCGAACTCCATGTCGAGGAGGTTCACGAAGAGCATCCGCTGACGCAGGGATTCTCCCTCGCCGAGGAGGACCTTGCAGGTCTCGGCCACCTGGAGGCTGGCCACTACGGCAGGGGTGAAGGAAGGGTTGCCGAGCCGCGTTTCAACCCCTTTCGGCTCTGCCCATCGGCCGAAGATGTAGGGCGAGATGTCTTCGCCGGGGAGTTGGGTGGCCACCTGTCCGTACCAGCCGCCAATGGCGCCATGCACCACAGGGATTGCCATCTCCCGGCATAGTTCCACCAGTTCCAGCCGGGTGGTTATGCTGTCCAGCCCGTCCACCACGGCATCGGCCCCTTCAAGCATCTTCCGGCCGTTGGTCGCTGAAAATGCGTCCTGGATTGGCGTGATGGTCACGGCCGGATTGATCTCTCTGACCCGTGCTGCCGCCACCGCCACCTTCGGTGCCCCCAGGTGGGCGGGGGAGGAGAGTATCTGGCGGTTCAGGTTGTGCTCCTCGAAGATGTCGGGGTCAACGACCACCAGATGTCCAACACCCAGCCGGGCCAGTTCCTCTATGATATACCCCCCGAGACCGCCGCTCCCGATGACCACGACTCTGCTCCGGAAGAGACGCAGCTGCATGCCGACGGTGATGGTCTGGCGATTGCGCTGGTAGCGGGCGGGCATCAGCCCCAGTTGGAGGATGGTTTCCTCCGCCTCCCCGATGGTGAGGTCGTACCGCTCTGCCGCGTCAGTCTGAACCGCCCAGGGAATGACGTCTCCCAGGGCGTGCCTCTGCAGGAACATGCGCAATTCCATAACGCTATCCTCCGCCCACGAGCGGGAACAGGGACAGGGTGTCACCGTCCAACAGCCGGTGATCCAGCGTGGCGTGCCGGCTGTTGACCAGCACAATCCCGACTTCCTTTTCCGGGATTTTCAACTCACTGGCGATGTTTGCGGGGGTGGCCCCCGGGTCGTACCTTTTCGTTACCGCGGCAAAGCGCCCTACCCGGAACATGGCGAACAGTTTTACGGTGATCTCCATTGCATTTCCCCCGACGGCCAGGCGGCCTGATGTGCTCGGCGGGCGCGGACACTGATGGTGCCCGCGCCCGTATTTCATATGTATTCCGCTTTGCGAAGCATCGGCTAGAAGTTCCAGAATTCGTCAATCTCCGCGTCGCTGAAATCCCAGACGGCGTTGTGGGGCGCCACCGGTTCGGTCTTGAAAAACTCGGGGAGGCGGTCATGCTCCTTGGTGAACCCTGCCTCGATGTTGAACTGCCGCTCGACCTTCAGAATATGCTTGCCCAGGTTCGTTACGTCATCGCCGGTCAGGCTGATGCCGAAACGGGCGTTGATCATGTCGATGAGGGCCGGCAGGCACTCGGGGATGTCCAGGGCCGGGAAGGCGACGAAGATGCACATGCCGGTGGAATCCACGGCCGCCGTGGCGATCTGCAGGTTGCGGGAAAGCTCCACCTGGCCGTCCTTTTTCAGCGGGTCCACAAAACCGCCCACGTTGAGGATGTTGGTGGCGATGGTGTAGCCGGCGGTATGGTCAGCCCCCATGGTGCTGGTGGCGTAGGTGATGCCGATTCCCTTCACCGAACGGGGGTCGTAAGCCGGGATTCCCTGGTTCTTCACCACCGGTACCCGGGTGACGCCGTAGGCTTTGCCAACGGAACCTGCTCCGCCGCCAAGGATGCGGCCGAGGGGGGTTCCCTTGCCGATCTCCTCGGTGAGGAGGCGAAGCATCTCCTTGCTGTCTCCCCACTTCAGGATGCCTGCTTCCATGGCCACGCCGAACATGACGGCAGTCTCGATGGAGTCGATGCCGATGTCGTCCTTGAGGTTGTCGGCAACGGCGATGTCGTCCAGGTCGTCGATGCAGCAGTTGGCGCCGAGTCCCCAGATGGTCTCGTACTCGAAGCCGGAGGTGACGTATTTCCCCTCCTTGTCGTGGTAGACCTGGGAGCACTGGATGATGCAACCGGCGTGGCAGCCGTGCTTGTGTTTGCCGCCCCGGCTGACGATGGTTTCGTGCATGGTCTCGCCGGAGATCTTGTCGTGCCCGTCGAACTGGCCGACGGTGAAGTTCTTGGTCGGCAGACCTCCGGCCTCGTGGAGGATGTTGACCAGCACGTTGGTGCCGTAGGTGGGAAGTCCCTCGCCGCTCACCGGGTGGTCGAGGAGTGCCTTGGCGAATGCCCGGGCGGCGGTCTTGAATTTCTCCGGATCGGCGATGGGCACCTTGGGTGCGCCCTCGTCATTGATGGAGATGAACTTGATCTTCTTGGAGCCCATGACGGCGCCGAGGCCGCCGCGGCCGTGGCTGCGGATCTTGCTGTCCGGGTCCTTGACGGAGATGTTGGCGGCGGTCATTTTCAGTTCGCCGGCCGGGCCGATGGTGAGGATGCCGGTCTTCTTGCCGAGGCGGGCTTCCAGGGCCTCGATGACGGCGAAGTTTCCCTTGCCTAGCAGTTCGGTTTCTTCCTTGATGGCGACCCCGTCCATGGTGACGTGGAGGTTGTACCACGCATCGGCCTTGGGAACCCCTTCGATGATCAGCGCCTTGATGCCAAGGCGGGCAAGCATCTGGGCCGCGGTGCCGCCGGCGTTGCTCTCCTTGATGGTACCGGTCAGGGGGCTCTTGGCCCCGGCGGAGAGGCGGCCGGAGTTGGCGGCCGGCGTCCCGGTCAGGAGCCCCGGGGCGAAGACCAGTTTGTTGCTCGGGCCCAGGGGGTGGCAGGTGGGGGGGACCTCCGCGGCAACGATCGTCGAAGTCAGGCCGCGGCCGCCGAGCCCTGCCCAGGCGGTGGGCACCGCCTCGGTCCTGGTGCTCAGGTCGGACATGTTTACGCGAATTATCTTATCCATGAACTGATTACTCCCTTTCAATTGAGGCTCTTGCAAAAGGTCCAAGAAGCCCCCTCCCCCCTAGCGGGGGAGGGAACCCGTCGTTACATCGCTGCCTTGAAGATGCCGACGACCTGGTCCAGCGTCGCCTTGCGCGGGTTGGTCAGCTGGCAGGCGTCTTTCTTGGCGTTTTCCGCCATGACCTTGAGGTCCTCTTCCTTGACGTTCAGCTCCCTGAGGCCGGCGGGGATGCCGATGGCTGCCGAGAGCTTGCGGATGGCGGCAATGGCCTTGGCTGCGGCGTCCATGGGGGCAAGGCCGGAGATGTCTTCGCCCAGGGCCACGGCGATGTCTGCGAACCGCTTCGGGCAGGCGATGGTGTTGAACTCGCAGACCGCCGGCAGCAGGATGGCGTTGCAGACCCCGTGGGGGAGGTTGTAGAAGCCGCCCAGCTGGTGGGCCATGGAGTGGACGTAGCCGAGGCTGGCGTTGTTGAAGGCCATGCCGGCCAGGTACTCGGCGTAGGCCATCCTGTCGCGGGCTTCCAGGTTGTCGCCATTGGCCACGGCCGGGCTCAGGTACTCGGCGATCAGCTTGATGGCCTGAAGGGCGCAGGCGTCGGTGATGGGGGTGGCGATGGTGGAGACGTAGGCCTCCACCGCGTGGGTGAGGGCGTCCATGCCGGTGGCGGCGGTGAGCGGCGCCGGCTTGCCGAGCATCAGGACCGGGTCGTTGATGGCGATGTTCGGGGTGCAGCGCCAGTCGACGATGGCCATCTTCACGTGGGTGTCGGTGTTGGTGATGATGCAGAAGCGGGTCATTTCGGAGGCGGTGCCGGCGGTGGTGTTGATGGCGACGAAGGGGGGCATCGGCCTAGTGGACTTGTTGACCCCTTCGAAGTCGCGGATGTTGCCGCCGTTGCCCATCACGAGGCCTACGCCCTTGGCGCAGTCGTGGGAGCTGCCGCCACCCAGGGAGATGATGGCATCGCAGCCGTTCTCCTGATAGACCTTGACGCCGTCATGGACATTGGTGTCGGTGGGGTTAGGCTCGGCGCCGTCGAAGATGACGACGGCGACGCCGGCAGCTTCCACCTGCTGCTTGATCTGGTCGGCCATACCCATGGCCGAGATCCCCTTGTCGGTGACCAGCAGTGCCTTCTTCGCGCCGAGGGCCTTGACCTGGGCGCCGGTCTCCTTGGAGGAGCCGACTCCCATGAGGGTAACGGTAGGGATGAAAAATCCGAATGTCTGATCTGCGAGTGCCATGTGTACTTCCTCCTTGTGGTGTGTGTGGCGTCTTGCCACGCTTGGTGATTTTCTCCCCGGAGCAGTCGGTCGGGTTGTGCATACGATTTTCTAGAACATCTGTTTGTCTCCATGGCAAGTCGTATACCAATCGGGGTGCGTCACGGGAGAGTGTTGATAACATGCTGAAATTTCGACACATAAATGGCAGTCACCGGCACGGGCAGACCAGATTGTGAATACGGATTTCCTTAACGCCGTTCTGTGATGGTGCATACGGTTGTTCCGTTATGGAACGGTTGTGATGTTTTGGAACGGATCGTTGTGCCCTTCTCCTTCACCGTCGATCCCTCTCCACCCGTGCTTGCCAAACTCCCGCGGAGCCCTGTCACGCGCGAGATTGTCACCGGGGGTCCGTTCAGTTTTCCGCCGTCGGCGGTTCCCTTGGTATTGAACTTGCCAAGGGGCTCTGGCGGAGGGAGACGGGGATCACGGCACGGTGGCCATGTCACGGATCGGTGGATAGAAGAAACTCAGGAGGGGAACAATGGGTAAACCGGTGGGCGTGAATCCCAAACCGACGGTCATTTCGGTTCGGGTCACCGACGAGCAGCTGGAAGCTGTCCGGCGGCTCATGGAGAAAAAGAAGATGAGTGCCTCCGAGATCATGCGCGAGGCGTTCTACGTGTTCGCCAACGATCTGGAACAAAAGCGGCTCGATGTGATCCGGTCCGCGGCACTAAAATATACCGGAGTCAGGGACGGGGCATGATTTGTAGCGAAATGATCCTTCCGGTATTCTCCGACCCCCTCCCGTCAAGAGAGGGGGATCTGATAGGGGGAATTGGGGTTTTCTCTTTGCCGTAATGGTGTACACTGAATGCCAGACGATACAAGGAGGTTCCCCATGTTGTTGGAGCAATTGGTTGAAAAAGCCGCGCAGCCTCCGAAGTACGACTGGGATGCCTACTATCGCTGGCTGTTCAGCACCCTTGCCGGCCGGGAAGTCTCCAGCTTCGATTTCTGGCAGTGCCCCCATTGCCTCACTGTAAACTTATTTCTTCCGGCGCAGCGGTACGGAAAGTGTCGCGGGTGCGACCTCATTCACCTCCCCTAGTTTCTCCCCATCGGTTAGTTGTTCGCGCAAAAGACAGTCGTCTGATGGTGGCGACGGATTATCTCTCCCCCCTGCACTCCTATGCCCTCTCACCACCGGCCATCTGGCAAAATTTGTGAGGTCCCACAACGGTGGAGCCTTAAACTGTAAGGATCAAGGGGCTCCAGGTCGGTTTTATAACGCTGAGCAACCATCCAAATTATTAAATATACTGGTTAAAAACATAAATAACATTCTTGCTTATTTAAAATTAAAGCAGTAACCTTAAACAAAATTTTCCGCTAGTAAAGGTTTTGGCCATGAAAACGAGCGACCTCTCCCCTGCACGCCAGAAACTGCTCGTCCCCTGCGTCGATTACCCCGGGGCCCTTGCGCTTGTTCCGCCGCCAACGCCTCGCTTTCTCGACCTGAAGGGAGTGGGCGACGAGTTGCGTCGTGCATCGAACGCCCTGGAACTGTTGAAGGGCCTTTCGTCGCGGCTCCCGAACCCCGACCTCATCACGCGAACCGCGGACCGGCGGGAAGCGGTCCGGAGCAGCCAGATTGAAGGGACCAACGCCGGCGTGAACGACCTCTTCACCTACGAGGCGACCGGCAGTGGCGAGGGACTCCCCCCGGATGTCCGGGTCACCCGCAATTACGTGGTTGCCCTCGAATATGGCTTGCGGAAAGTCAGGGAGAACGGCCCCGCAGCGCTCGACAACGCCTTGGTGAAAGAGCTTCACGCATACCTCATGGATGGCGTGGAGCATGGCGGCACACCCGGCGAATTCCGGGAAAGACAGAACTGGATCGGCGGCGGGGGCAACATTTACCGGGCCCGCTTCGTGCCGCCGCCTCCCGATCGCGTGCCGGCGTGCATGGACGACCTCGCACGGTTGCTGGCATACAGTCCAGGGGAAGAAGAGCAGATGGTGCTGTCCCTTGTGATGCGGATGGCGATTGCCCATGCGCAATTCGAAACGATTCACCCCTTTATCGACGGCAACGGCAGGGTCGGCAGAATCCTGCTGCCGCTCATGCTCGCCGCGGAAGGCTATCCCCCCGTCTATCTGGCCGGATACCTGAAAGACAACCAGCGGGAGTATTACGACGGTCTGGCGGGTGTCCAGCTTCGGGATGGATGGTCGGCGTGGGTGCAATTCTTTGCCTGCGGCGTCGAGGAGGCGGTCCAGGAATCGATGCGGACCGCCCTGGTCCTTGAAGGAATCCTGAACCGGTGGAAGGGGCAGCTCGCCCAATTGGGGCTTCGCTCCCACTCGTCGCTGCTCAAATTTCCCGAGTTGATGATCGGTACGCCGGTTTTGACGGCGCATCATGCCAGCAAAGCGCTCGGCATTTCCTTCCCTGCCGCAAGCGCCGCCCTGGCCCAATTGGAGAATATGGGCATTCTGGTTCAGCCGGTCAAACAGCAGCGGAACAGGATCTTTGTGGCAACGGAAGTGATTGAGGTGCTGAACCGGCCGGCTGGTGGGTAGTTCCACAGATTTCGGAATTGTCGGCACAACGGGGAATGCCGTCGGCAAGCCGCCCCATCTGCATTATGCCGTAATCACCCAGTTACCCTATGTGTGGCGTTGCAAAATGGAACGATTCGGATGTGACAGGATGTTCTATCTGAATCCTCACGAACTGCTCACCAGACGAACTATGACGAACGCCTCAGGTATCTTATGGAGGCCCCGCTTTTCACCGCTGGTTGTGAGGAGCTGAGGGTCAGGTCTTGAAATATAAGCTTTTCCCCCCGACCTCTCCCCTCAAACAAAAAAGCCCGCCAAAAGCGGGCTTTCCTGCTTATCTCAGATCACTTATTCCGCCGCAGACATCTGCCGCAGCTTCGAGATGTCCCGCAACGGCGGCGCCCCGAACAGACGGCCGTACTCCCGGCTGAACTGCGACGGGCTCTCGTACCCCACCTGAAACGCCGCGGTTGCGGCATCCAGGCGTTCCGCCAGCATGAGCCGCCGCGCCTCCTGCAAACGCAACTGCTTCTGATACTGCAACGGACTTAAAGCAGTCATCGACCGGAAGTGGTGATGAAAGGTGGAACTGCTCATGTGGGCCTGCGCTGCAAGGTCATCGATACGCAGCGGCTGGGTAAAGTTCCCCTTCAGCCATTCGATGGCCCGGGCGATCTGCTGGCTCTGACTCCCCGCCGCCGCAATCTGGCGCAGCCGCGCCCCCTGATCCCCCACGAGCAAGCGATAAATGATTTCCCGCTGGATGATCGGCGCCAGGATTGGGATGTCCTGCTCCTCATCAAGCAGGTCGATCAGCCGCTGCACGGCGGTGACGAGCGGAAGCGTCACCTCGCCGGTCGCCATCCCCCGGCTCGACTGCTGCGTGCGGGGCGAGGGGAGGTTGCTGTCCGCCATCAACTGGGAAACCTCCCGCAGATCGAATTTCAACCTGAGACCCAGATATGGGTTCTCCCGGCTGGCTTCGGAGACCTGCACCACCGTCGGCAGGTGCACGGAGGTGATCAGGTAGTGGTGTGCATCGTACACATACGTGTCGTCCCCGAGCTGCACACGCTTGGCCCCTTGCGCAACCATGCAGAGACTCGGTTCGTACATGCCGGTGACCGGCTCGCTCGGCTCAGTCCGCTGGAACAGTGCCAATCCCGGCACCGTGGTTGTGAACTGCTCGCCCTGTTCGGTCCATCGGGCAATGCTCTCGCCCAAAGCGGCGATGGCTGCTTCCAGTCTACCATCCTCAGTTGTATCCCTAATCGCTTTGTTCCGCATGGTTACCTCCTGATTGCATAGTACCTGACCCCTCCTTCCGGTTACAACCGATAATCAGCGATTCGTTGCATCAGGCAATAATTCGACAGGATCGGTCTACCGGTCATTGCTCTTTCTGGCGTACGGTACAATCATCGATAGGGCAGTGTTGAGCAGACGAAAGGAGAATGACAATGAAGAAGCGCATAGTGGGCAAAAGCGGCCTGGAAGTTTCGGCTCTCGGCCTTGGCTGCATGGGAATGAGCTTTTCGTATGGTCCACCTAAAGACAGGCAGGAGATGATTTCGCTCATCCGCACCGCCGTGGAGCGGGGCATCACCTTCTTCGACACGGCGGAGGTCTACGGCCCGTTCACCAACGAGGAGCTGGTCGGTGAGGCGCTCGCGCCGCTGCGCGACCGGGTGGTGATCGCCACCAAGTTCGGCTTCGACACCAGCGTCGATCCCCGGGCGATGAAGGGTGGCGGACCGGTCCTGAACAGCCGGCCGGAGCACATCAGGGAGGTGGCCGAAGCATCCCTCAAGCGGCTCAGAACCGACGTCATCGACCTGTTCTACCAGCACCGGGTCGACCCGGAGGTGCCGATCGAGGAGGTGGCGGGGGCAGTGAAGGAGCTGATTCAGGAAGGGAAGGTGAAGCATTTCGGATTGTCGGAAGCAGGAATCGAGACGATCCGTCGCGCGCATGCCGTGCAGCCGGTCGCCTGTGTGCAGAACGAGTATTCGCTCTGGTTCCGGCAGCCGGAAGAGGGGCTGTTGCAGACCCTCGAAGAACTTGGCATCGGCCTCGTCGCGTACAGCCCCCTCGGCAAAGGCTTCCTTACCGGCAAGATGGACGAAAGCACCACCTTCGACAGCACCGACTTCCGCAGCACCCTGCCGCGCTTCGCGCCGGAGGCGCTGAAGGCGAATCAGGCCATGGTCGACCTGCTCGGGAGGATCGCGGCGGAGAAAAGCGCGACCCCTGCCCAGATCGCCCTTGCCTGGCTGCTGGCCCAGAAGCCGTGGATCGTGCCGATCCCCGGCACCACGAAGCTGGAGCGGCTGGACGAGAACATTGGCGCGGTTGCCATTGAACTTACGGTCGCTGATCTCCGCGAGATTGAGAACGCCGCCGCACTGATCACCGTGCACGGCAACCGTTACCCCGAGAAGCTGGAGCAGTTGACTGGCCGTTGAGTGCATTCCCCCTCACCCCCGCCCCTCTCCCACAAGGGGCGAGGGGAGAAAAGCAGAAAACCCTCTCCCCATGGTGGGAGAGGGTGGCCGAAGGCCGGGTGAGGGGAAAAGAATGACGTTGAATAAAACCAACAGGAGGACAATTCCATGTACAAAGCAAAAGCTTATTCCGCTGCCAGCGCCACCTCGCCGCTGGCCTCCACCCAAATTCCGCGGCGCGACACGACGGAGCGCGACGTGCAGATCGAGATCCTGTACTGCGGGATCTGCCACTCCGACCTCCACTCGGTACGGGACGAGTGGAGCAGCATTATGCCGACCGTCTACCCGATCGTACCGGGGCACGAAATCGTCGGCCGGGTCACTAAGGTGGGCTCAGCCGTAACGAAGTTTCAGCCCGGTGACCTCGCCGGTGTCGGCTGCCTCGTCGATTCCGACCACACCTGCCCGAACTGCCGGGACGGCCTGGAGCAACTCTGCCCGAACCAGACCCTGACCTTCAACTCTCCGGACAAACACAACACTGCTCCGGTCACCTACGGCGGGTACTCCGAAAGCATCGTGGTGGACGAGCGCTTCGTCCTGCACGTTCCCGCAAACCTCCAGCTTGCCGGAGTCGCGCCGCTGCTCTGCGCCGGGATCACGACCTACTCCCCCATACGCCGCTGGGGTGACATCACCGGGAAGAAGGTCGGGGTGGTCGGCCTCGGCGGTCTCGGGCACATGGGGGTGAAGTTCGCCAAGGCCTTCGGCGCCCATGTGGTCGTCTTTACCACCTCGCCCGGCAAGAAAGAGGATGCGCTCCGCCTCGGGGCCGACGAGGTCATAGTTTCCAGAAACACCGACGAGATGCAGGCGCACGCGGGAACCTTCGACTTCATCCTCGACGCCGTCTCCGCCGATCACGACATCAACGCCTACCTCAACATGCTGGGCCGTGACGGCAACATAACCCTGGTCGGCGCGCCGGAGAAGCCGCTCGAAGTCTCTGCCTTCGCGCTCCTGTTCGGGCGCCGCAGCCTCTCCGGCTCGATCATCGGCGGCATCGCCGAAACCCAGGAGATGCTCGACTTCTGCGGTGAGCACAACATCTCGGCCGACGTGGAGGTCATCCCCATCCAGAAGGTCAACGAAGCGTATGAGCGCCTGGTGAAATCGGACGTGAAGTACCGCTTCTCCATCGACATGGCGACGCTCAAGGCCGAATAAACGAACGAGGGGGAGCATTATGAAGGAAGCTGACAGCTCACAGGAAGGGACAGACCTCTCCCGGCGGGATTTCATAAAAAGCGTTGGGATAGGAGGGGGACTTGTCCTGTTCGGTCAATTCGGAATAAATGCCGCGGCCTGGGCCCTTGCGGGGGATCCGGTCCTGAAAATGGTGCTGGTGGATTATGTGAAATGCACCGGGTGCCGGACGTGTGAAACAGCCTGTTCGGCGCGGAACAAGCCCACTTCAATCAAGGGGAAGGAGCTGCCGGGGCTCGGCAATCCCCTTTTTGCGAACATCCGTGTGCACAGCTTCAATCCCGATGTGGATGTGCCGAACGTCTGCGCCATGTGCGCCGACACCCCGTGCGTGAATGCCTGCCCGGTCACGCCGGACCGGAAGACCGGCAGGCGCGCCCTCTACCGGGATCAGGCGACTCACACGATCCACAACGATTCAAACAGGTGCATCGGCTGCCGGAGCTGCGCCAAGGCCTGCGCGGCAGAGCGGACCGGGGTGATTATCCCCAATTCCGTAACGGGTAAGCCGGAGCGCATGTGCACGCTCTGTGGAGGTGACCCGCAATGCGTCAAGCGCTGCCCCTTCGGGGCACTCTCCTATGTCGAGGTCCGGCGTGACCGGAAGTTCTACGGACTTGGACCGGAAAAAATTGCAGCCGAACTGGCCAAGGGGTGGTACGGGACGGCAGAGTTCGGAGGGATGAAATGAGCGGGAAACCTGGGTACCATGGAGTAATTCTGAACATAGACCTTTCCACCGGTAAGAGTGAAAAGGTGGCCATTCCCCCCGCAGACCTGGACAAATTCGTCGGCGGGCAGGGGCTCGGCATGAAGATCCTCTGGGATCGGCTGAAGAAGCCGGGAGTCAACCCGCTGTCTCCCGAAAACCCGCTGATATTCATGCCCGGCCCGTTTTCGGGGCTCCCGGTTCCTTCGTCGTCCCGAACCTGCGTGGTGACGAAATCGCCCATCACCTCGCCGGTGGAGTCCGATTACCCCCATGCCTCGACCGTTTCCTACTCGAACATGGGGGGCTTTTTCGGTCCCGAGGTCCGGTTTGCGGGTTATGACGGGATCGTCATTACCGGTAAGGCTCCTGAGCTCTCCTATGTCGTCATCGACGACGACAAGGTGGAAGTCCGCTCGGCCAAAAAGTTCAAGGGTATGCGCACCGATGCCTTTGACAAGGCATTTCTGAATGAGCTTGGCGACCGGCGATTCAAGACCGTCTACATCGGGCCGGCCGGGGAGAATCTCGTTCCGTATTCCAGCATCCTCCATACGGCGGGGCGGGCCGCGGGTCGGGGGGGTATGGGCTGCGTCATGGGGTCCAAGAACCTGAAGGCCATCGCGGTAAAGGGTTCGGGACAGCCGGGGGTCGCCGACCATAAGCGATTCCTTGCCGCCCTGGAAAAGGCCAGGCTGGCCCTGTACGGCTGACCTTCCCCCCGAAAACTGAGCCATTGCAAAGTTAGTGATTTCGGTCTAGAACCTCCCGAAGGAGACTAGACATGAAACCGAAACGATTCACCGAAGAGCAGATCATTGGCATCCTGAAGCAGGCCCAAGCCGGGGTG